>MFFN01000006.1:280000-402934 GCA_001777915.1 Candidatus Edwardsbacteria bacterium RifOxyA12_full_54_48
TGGTAAACGAATTGAATGACAGGGCCGGCACTATTTTGATTGCAGGGGTCATCCCGTAGAACAACCTGACATCAAGTTTTTTGCCGCCGCTCTCCCGGCTTTCCACCTTTTCCCAGTATATAGGATCGGCTCCGCTCAGCTCGAATTCCGAAGAAAATGAGATCTTTTGGAAACCCAGACCGGTCTGCAAATAGATATTGTCGCCAAAGATCCGGGATGCGCCGGCTTCAAAGCTCCAGATGCCGGAATGCGCCTGACGTTTTACCGCATCCGCCGGGATGGTATCGCTGAAATCATAACTTTTATCCCCCGAAGCCCGGGCGATGTGCAGTCCGGCCACCACCAGCCCCAGATCCCGGGCATATGATAAATGAAATTTATTGCCGGGCAGAGGAATGCTGTTGCGGGGTGACATCAGGGGATTGTTGGCTATGGCGGCGTTCAGGGCCGGGATCAAGGCTTCAATGTTTTTTTGATTAAACAGATCACCGAATCCCGCCCCAAAGGTGCCCAGCTTCTGTTCATCATCCGACCAGGTCCCCAAAAATGACATCCGGTTCCTGTCAAAGGGAAAGGAATCCAACTCCAGCGATAACAAGCGGGGATAGTTGTTCAATTCGGCCGGGAAAAGCCAGATATCGCCGGGATCGGTGGTAAATATGGCCGCCGGGCCCAGCGCGGACCGGGCGCTTTGGGTGGCAAAAGACGCTCCCCCTGAAAGCAGCAATGCCAAGGAGGCAAGCCCTAAAAAGGCTTTTCTCATACGTATTCTCTTAAAAGTTTTTTGGCAATCATAACTTCGGGAAATAAATAAATTAATAAACCTTATCCGTTTTTTGAACGTCCTTGTTGTCATGCCCGTGAAAACGGGCATCCAGGCCTGGATTCCCGCTGGAGTTTATCCTGAGCAAGGCCGAAGGGCGGGAATGACACATTGCGCTATTTATTTGCCAGAGTAATAAAAGGGCGAGTTCTGTCTGTTGAACTCGCCCTTAGATTTGGTAGAGATATTAGAACTTATAGGTGGCGGAGACCTGGGTGAACGGGGTGTTCGGATTTCCGCTCATCAGGTAACCTAAATCGAAGGGCTGTGCATCGTTCACTTTAACATCGATGTTCAGTTTGTTGAATTTGAAGCCCAAGCCAAAACCGAACTGGTAATCGGCGCTGGTGTATGTGCTTTCAATTTCCGTGTTGGCGGCGGTAGTGATGGTAGCGGTGGTTTTGGCTATATCCTTGCTGGCGCCGATCCTGAGGGTCAGCCATTTCAGCACGTCGGCTTCCACGGCTGCGCTGAAGCCCGGGAACAGGAAGGTGGAATACTTCTCCTCTGCAACGCCCATGCCCAGCACGCCGGTGGTATCCTCGATGGTTTCACTGGAGATACCAAAGTCCAAGCCGCCGATGACCCGGACGTTCTCCACCGGGGTGTAATTGGCACCGAACCCAGCCCAGAAATCGAAGGAGGACATTTCACCGCCCTCGGGATGCATGGAGGTGTCGCTGTAACTGGTTTTATAGCCGATAGATCCCATTGATATACCAGCAGTGGGCACCAGCTTGAGGTTATCGCTCATGCCGTACATAACCTGCAGGGCGACGTCAATGCCGGAGCCGCCGTCGGATTCCACGGTCTCGGTGTATGGCGTTATGGCCGGAGTGACATTGGGCCAGGTCAGATTCATCTCATCAGAGAAGGAATAGGTCTTGAAGGAGAACCCCAGGTTGGCCTCCATGTTCTCGGCCGGGGAATAACCCAAGCCAAAATTGAAATCCCATATCCCAGCTGATGTTTCATCATCATGATGAGGGGTAAAGGGATCAGTCACTGTATCGGAATAGGTGTAGGTGCTGGCATAGGCCGCCCGGGCAATATGCAGACCGGCCGACAGCCCTCCCAGGTCCCTGGCGTAAAACAAGTGCCACTTATTGTCCACGGGGGCCATTCCAAACGCAGTAGTAATCAAAGTATTGAACTCATCTTCGTTGGTGATCTTGTGGTTGATGTCCAAACCGGCCACGCCCCAAGTTTGTTCCTCGTTGGCAAAAGTTATTGCAGCGGAACCAAGATGGGATATTGAGTCAGGATTGGTGCCCAGTTCGGCCACTATCATTCTGGGATAGCTGGCCATGGCATTGGGATAAAAATAGATGTCCTCGAAGTCCCCGTCGTACATCCATGCCTTGCCCAAAGAGTTGACCCTGGCCTGGGTGGCAAATGTCACGTTGGCAATGCCGATAAGCATCACCAATGCCGATAAAATGGCTAATGACTTCCTCATTAAGTGGCCTCCTTAGTTGGTTGAATGGTTGTTTTCGGCGTGCTCAATGGTAAAGATATCACAAAAATCGGTTAAAAGTCAATAGTTAAAATCTGTAACTTAAAGCCGCCGAGGTGGCTGGCCAGGTCTTGCTCCCGCTGACGATATTCCCGCCGGAATACAGCAACTCTGGGTTGACCAGCAGATCCAGGTTAAGGTTGCCGGCCTTCAAGGTAAGGCCCAGATTTAGTTGATACGGTTGCTCCGAAGATTCGGAGCGGCTGGAAGTCCCGTCGGTAAAATCGATGCTATGTTTTACAGAAACCATACTCTGGGTGGCCCCCAGCCGGGCGGTGATCCAGTCGGCCAGATTGGCTTCCATCCCCAAGTGAAAGGCCGGAAAGGTCCATTCGGTGATGGTTTCCTTTATCTCGCCCGGGGAGCCGACAATCAGGGAATCCTCTATCAGCGACTTGGAATAACCCAAATCCGCCCCGGCGATCAGCTTAAGATGATTACGGAACTGGTAGTTCCAGCCGCAGCCCAGAAGGAACTGGGTGGTTTCGTCGCTGCCGGCCACAGAATTGGTGTCGCCGTTCTGGGTGTAACGATAGGCCATATGGGTATACCCGGCCTTTACCAGGGGGACGATCACCATGTCCTCGTTCAGGGCATAGAAGATCCTGCCATCAAAGGCCAGCCGCTTGGATCCGTCGGATAAGAACTCCTGGGCCGAATCCTGCCCCGAAAAGGAATAGCTGCTGCCGAAGGAAAAGTGGCTGTAGGAAACCGTGGCATCGGCCCTCAAATTTTCCCTGGGCTCATAACCGATCCCCAAACCCAGCTCGGTGATCCCGGCATCGGCCTTTCTTTCCTCGCCGGAATAGCTGTCAAGTCCCGACCAGGCCGAACGGCCCAATAAAATACCTCCGGTGATCTTATCAAATCTCCTGGAGTATAACAGATCGTAGGATGCTTTGGGCTGCTCGATCCCCATAAGGCGCTGCCCCAGGCCGCGGTCCTGCAGGCGGGTGATGATATCGACGCTGAAGGAATCGTTTTGAACCGGAAGCAGATGATCCAGCAGCTGGCCGTATCCGGCCGAATGATGGTTTATTGCCAGGCCGGCCACCCCAAAGCTCTGCTCCTGGTTGGCGTATAGCAGCCAGACCGAGCTTTGGGAAGCCACATCGGCGCCCTCATCTCCCAGTTCGGCCACCATCGAGCGGTAATAAAGCGGCCCAACGCTGGGAAATATAAAAACATTGCTGTTGTCCCAGACATAATCCGATGCACCGGACAGCGAAAGGACCCGGGTCTCGGTGGCCAGGGCGGGCGTTGATAAGAGGCCTATAGCAATAAAGACCCATTTAAATGGTTTTTTCATTTTATCTCCCAAGTTATTTTTTAGGCTGTTTATCCGAAAAATCAAACCTGAATTATTTTATCAGATTACAGGGATAAAAGCCATAAAAAAATGGCCGGTCAAAAGACCAGCCAAATGGTGTTCTCCGCCAGCGAACTATCGCCCGACAGGAAGCAATAATGGTGGGCCCAAGAAGAGTCGAACTTCTGACCTCGTCCTTATCAGGGACGCGCTCTAACCAACTGAGCTATGGGCCCAGACCTCTCCCTCATTCCCTCCCCTCGAGAGCCTGCCCCGAGACACGCTTGTATGGTGGCTATGAGGGGGGAGGGATGGGAGGGGTAAGAAAAAAGGTTATAGATTATAAGTTGTATACCTATAACCCATAACCTTCATAATATGAGGAAACTGAATAGGGTGGCACAGGGTTTGTTATCTCGCAATAATATCTTCTGGATTTATGCAGAACCCCATATCTCAATAAAGAGATGGTTCTACTGGTTCTCTAGAAAGGAGGTGATCCAGCCACACCTTCCGGTACGGCTACCTTGTTACGACTTCGTCCCAGTCACCAGTCCTACCTTAGGTACTGTTCTCCTTGCGGTTAAACAAGCAACTTTAGGTATTACCGGCTCCCATGACGTGACGGGCGGTGTGTACAAGACCCGGGAACGTATTCACGGCAGCATGCTGATCTGCCATTACTAGCGATTCCAACTTCATGTAGTCGAGTTGCAGACTACAATCCGAACTGAGAGGCCGTTTGGGGATTGGCTCCATCTTGCGATATTGCATCCCATTGTCGACCCCATTGTAGGACGTGTGTAGCCCTAGACGTAAGGAGCATGCGGACTTGACGTCATCCCCACCTTCCTCCCCGTTATCCGAGGCAGTCTTCTTAGAGGGTAATCCCAAAGGGAAAACAACTAAGAATAAGGGTTGCGCTCGTTGCGGGACTTAACCCAACATCTCACGACACGAGCTGACGACAGCCATGCACCACCTGTACTGATGTCCCTTACGGGAGGACCATGTTTCCATGGTTTTCACCAGCATGTCAAGCCTAGGTAAGGTTCTTCGCGTTGCGTCGAATTAAACCACATCCTCCACCGCTTGTGCGGGTCCCCGTCAATTCCTTTGAGTTTCAACCTTGCGATCGTACTCCCCAGGTGGGGTACTTAATGCGTTAGCTTCGGCACTCATCCTTTAAAAGAACGAACACCTAGTACCCATCGTTTAGGGCAAGGACTACCAGAGTATCTAATTCTGTTTGCTCCCCTTGCTTTCGCGCCTTAGCGTCAGTGCAGGACCAGAGAACCGCCTTCGCCACCGGTGTTCCTCCTGATATCTACGCATTTCACCGCTACACCAGGAATTCCATTCTCCCCTTCCGCACTCAAGGCCAATAGTATCGACTGCAGTTTCCCGGTTGAGCCGAGAAATTTCACAATCGACTTAAAAGCCCGCCTACACGCCCTTTACACCCAGTGATTCCGGACAACGCTTGCCTCCCCCGTCTTACCGCGGCTGCTGGCACGGAGTTAGCCGAGGCTTATTCCACTGGTACCGTCATTTTTATTTCGTCCCAATGAAAAGGGTTTTACATCCCGAAAGATTTCATCACCCACGCGGCGTCGCTGGTTCAGGGTTTCCCCCATTGACCAAAATTCCCTACTGCTGCCTCCCGTAGGAGTAGGGGCCGTGTCTCAGTCCCCTTGTGGCCGATCGCTCTCTCAAGCCGGCTACCCGTCGTCGCCTTGGTAGGCCATTACCCTACCAACTAGCTGATGGGACGCGGATTCATCTCTTAGCGAATTGCTCCTTTGATTTCAACAAGATGCCCTGTCGAAATATTATGCGGTATTATCCCCAGTTTCCCGGAGTTATCCCCCACTTAGAGGTAGATTATCCACGTGTTACTCACCCGTTCGCCACTATCATACATTCATATTGCTACAAACGCATGACCGTTCGACTTGCATGTATTAGGCACGCCGCCAGCGTTAGTCCTGAGCCAGGATCAAACTCTCCATAAAGAAAGTTTAATCATTTTAAACCTAGAATTTTCGAAGATCCATAAAGCTCAATAACAAACACACTGTGCACCATATTCAATTTTCAAAGAACTTAATCCCTTTCGGGCCAAGGTTTGTAATTATACACAAAACGGGTTCAGATGTCAATACCCTTTTACAAATAATTCAATATATTTTGCAATTATTTTTATATCTGCATTTTAAGCTTTCCCGGCCTTCCCTTATATAAGTGGTTGGGGCGCCGCTGTAAGTTATGCCCGGAACGAAAATATCCCTTAAAAACCGGTGTGGGCTTCATGTTATTTAGCCCACCGCTGCCGTCAAAGGCCAGTTATTCCTTCACTATCCTGGCCGTCAGCTTCTTGCTGAAATATCCCTTGGCAGAATAGGTGGGCTCAATGGTCACGTTGATGATGTATTCGCCGGGCGGGACCAGACCCCCCTTCTCGTCGGTGCCGTCCCAGACGATATTGTTCAGCCCCAGGGTCTCCCGGAACTCGTTGACCAGGTTTTTGACCAGGTTCCCGGCGCTGTCGGTGACCTGGATCTTGAAATCCCCCGGCTCGTAAAGGATCAGGGAGATGGTGGGCCCGGGAAAGTCTTTGCTCAGTTTCTTGGGATACAGTCCCTCTATATAGCCGTCTACGCCCACCCAGTAATACTGCACCGACTCCCGCTCCAGGACGAACACCTGGCCGTATCTCTTCCAGATGGCGATGCCCCGGGGCGATTCGAACTCGTTGTCGCCCTTTCCCTGCCGGCCGAACCCGGACACATATTTGAGGTCGTGGTCGAACTTGTGCACCTGGTGGTTGACCATATCGGTGGCATAGACGCTGCCATAGAAATCCAGGGCCAGCCAGGCGAAATAGGCCCCGGGCATGGCTATATCGCCGCCGGTGATCTCGGCCTTTATCTTGCCGAACTGGTCGAGCTTACGGACCCGGCCATTGACCGAGTCGGATACAACAATGACCGTCTCGTGGTGGAAATTCCACCGGTCGGCGAAATCGACCACCGCTATGGCCGATGGCCGGTCCAGTCTTCCCCCGACATCCATGATCCGGGTCCGGCGGCCCACCTTGTCATAAATCACAATGCGGTTATGATCGGTATCGGTCACATAAAGATTTCCGGCATCGTCCACTGCGCAGCCCATGGGATGTGACAGCTCGCCTTCCCCTATATTACGGATGAACTCCAGCTTCCCTTTCTCGTTGTACAGACAGACCACCCGGTTATTGTTCATATCGGCCACGTAGACAAAGCCGTCCTCGGTGGCCGCCACTCCCTGGGGATTATGGAACTGCCCGTTGCCGGACCCCAGGGAGCCATAGGCCGACAAACCGGCCAATCCGCGGTTATAGATTATCTGGTGGCGGTTTGAATTGGCGGCATAGACCGTCAGTTCGTCATCATCTTCAATGGTGGAGGGATCATCGGTGGATTTTAACTTTACCGCGGCGATGCCCTGCGGATCATCGAACCCGGCTCCCAGACTGAGTAAAATTTTTAAATAGAATTTCCCGGCCTTGTGAAAGCCATAGGAATGGCCATAGGGCGGCGGCACCAGCAGGCTGGGCCGGTATTCCTGGGCCGGCGCCGGCTTCCAGAAAAGTGCCAGCACAATGATCCCCACCCAACAGTGTTTTTTCACTGTAGAACAGATCCGGCTTTGCATCATAGTTTCTCCTCCAATAACCAACGGTATACGTAATAACCGACCATTACTTTTTTTATATAATTCCTGGTCTCCAGATAGGGTATCTCCTCGATCAGATAGTCGTCATCATTCCGACAGCGCTCCGATTTGAGCCACTGCTTGACCCGGTAAGGCCCGGCATTATAGGCGGCCAGGGTGTGAACGATTGAACCGTCGAACTGCTTAAGCAGGCTGGACAAAAATCTGGCGCCGTAGGCGATGGATGTTTCGGGGTGATACAAGGTATCGAGCCTGAATTTTTTCAAGCCGGACAGCCGCTGGCCGGTCTTGGGCATGATCTGCATCAGGCCCCTGGCCCCGGCCCGGGAGCGGGCGGCCGCCACGAATTTGCTCTCCTGCCTCATCACCGAAAGCACCAGGGCCGTTTCTACCGGGCTCTCCGCCAGGGCTGCTTCTATGGAGCGAAGATACCTTTGGGGATACAAGGTCTCTATCAAAGCCTTGGGCCGGGGCCCCATCCAGAGGTCAAACGATCTCTTGGCGCAATAGATGGCCTGGGGGTCCATCCCCGCCTGGCTGAAAAGCTGGGCCAGGTAATGAAGGGCCACCGGATCGTTCCAGCTGATCTTCCTGATGGCTTCGGCCAGCTTGGCAGCCTCATCCAGCAGGCCCATATCCACCAACCGGGATGCCTGGCTGAACCTCCGATGGTTTTTGATCCAGCTTTCCGGCTCAAGCTGGGGCTCGGCCACCGCGGAATCCAAAAAGGCCAGCTGGGCGACCTTGTCGGGAGAGAGGCTGTCCCCGGAAGGAGAGTATCCCATCAACTTTTCCCTGGCCCTCCAGCCGTAATAAGTATATTCGTATTTTGCGGCCAATTCCTGGTATTTCCCCCAGGCGGCCATGCTGTCGCCCCTCTCCTCCAGAGCCTTTCCCTGCCAAAAAACTGACACCTCTGCGAAATCACTCTGGGGGTATCTTCTCTGGGCCTCCCGCCAGTGTTTCAGGGCTCTGCCGTAGGCTTTCATTTTATACTGGCACCAGCCGGCCCTGAAAAGCGCCTCGTCAGCCCAACTGGTGCCGGGCTGAACCTCGGGCACCTTCAGATAGGCCCGGGCTGCCAGGGTCAGCTTGCCCTGCCGCTCCAAACATTTGCCTATCAGGTACTGGGCCTGGCCCAGCAGGCTGCTGCCCTTATTGAAACGGACGAACCTGGTCAGCAGGTTCCTGGCCGATTCATACTTTTTTTGGCTGATCAGCCGGCTGGCTTTATAGATGGTACCCTGGCGGACCGGCGGCGGGGCGCTGCCGGAGACCGACCCAGGCTGGGCCATCAATAGCGATATCAGCAGGCTATCGGGCCCTTGGTTGCTTCCGTCTGAAGCCAGGCTGTCAAAGATCCTGCCGGCCGTTTGGGACTGTCCCTGCTGCTGATAGCAGAACCCGGCGTTCATCCAGGCGATATCCGCCAGCAGGGGATCCTGCCGGGCCAGGTCCAGGAAATCATACAGGGCATCACGGTAAAGCCCGATCTTCTTCAGGCTGTATGCTCTCTGCCATTTGCAATCGATCCCCAGGGGAGAGCCGGGCCAACGCTGAAAAAAATCGTCCGCCTCCTTGATAGCGCGGTGATGATCGCCGGACAGGATCAACAGTCTGATTTTATTATGCTGCGAGAGGGAATCGCCCTGGATGCCTTTTAAGACATCCAGGGCCCTGTCGTATTCCAGCCACTCCCCCAGCATCATAGCCTGCTGTACCGCATCCGACGGTTCCTGGGAGGGAACGCTGCCGGGGGCCATGAACAGCAGGACCAGAAGCAGGTATTTCCTCATAGTCACATTTTAACCGATGCCGCAGTCATTTGTCAAAAGAAAAACGGGAAGAACAATTTTCTTCCCGTCGCCCCCGAGCCCGGCCACTATTTAAAAGTTTTTTTGAGATCGGCGATCAAGGGGTTGCTGCCGACCGGGGCCAACCCGACCTGGTATCTATCGCTGATGGCCGACGCAAGCCTGTCCTGCTCGGCGGAGTAAGCCTCCCTGGCGGCGATGGCTTTGTTCTCCCATTTATCGGAGATCATCCGCACTTCATCCCGGCGTTGGCTGGCATTTTTGAATTTGGTGCCGGCAATTACCGTCTGGTAACGAAGCAGGTCATTGCTGATGGACTGGGCCATCAGATCGGCAATATCCAGCAGCCTGATGAGATCGGCATGGAAAGCACTGAGTTTTTTATCCCCACCGCTGGCTTGGAGGCAAAACCCCGTTTTGATCTGGACCATATCCTGGGAATATTTTTGATAGAAATCCAGGGTGGCCTGTTGGGTGGAATAGGGCTGTTTTTCAAACTCCGATAAACGCCCCAGCGCTTGTTGATACTGCTCCACCAAGGGCTTGGTGGCAGCCAAATACTGCCCGCCGCCTCGGCAGCCGGTTATTGTTGCCAGCAAAGACCAGGCCAATAAGCAGGGGAATATCCTCCTCATCTATCTACCCTCCTTCCAAACAGTTTTTATTTAACTGTCAGCCACTGGCGCAATTATTTAAATGAACCCCCGTTTCCAGTACAGGGATATGATAGCCCTATTTGTCATGTTTTTCAAGGGGGGATCTCATTTATTTTCATCTAGCCTTGACCAGCGGCACCAGCATCTCCTGGAAGGTGGTTCCGCCGTGGTGGGCCTTCAAGTACACCTTTTCCTCGCCTAAAAGAAAATCCTTCAGGCACCACCCGTCTTCCATTATCAGCACAAAGTCGCCGATTCTTTCGGCCAGACGGGGATCGGCCGGACCCGGGCCGTAAAAGCCCTTTTGGATCACCTGGCCCCTTGAATATAATTTACCGGCCTTTCCCAGGCGAGAGGATACATATTGTTTAAACTGCTTTTCCCTGTCGGGGTGAATATAACAGTAGGCCACCCGCGGCTCCCCGCACAGGGGAAGGCTCAGGCATTGATTCAAATCCGGATGGTCCTTAAGCTCGATGACTTTTTGCTGGGGGGTGTCTGTCAGGCCGTGATCGGCCGTGATCAGCAGCAGCACATCCTCCCTTTTGACCGAATGCCAAAAGGAGGCGATCTTTTTATCCAGGCGGCGGAAGTGTGCCTTTACTTTGGGGCTGTCCGTCCCGTGCAGATGGCACAGATGGTCTATCTCCGGCCAATAGGCGGAGATGAAAGCCTGCCCCCTGGATCTTTTAAGGGTCGATCTCATCCCGGCAAACAGGCCGGATAGGTCCTGATATGGCACCGGAACAGCCCGGCCCCGGGTGGCTTTTGAAAAAGGCCCGTCGGCTATGAAGCCGGGGGTGACCATAAAGCTTTGAGCCTTTAATCTGTCAAATATGGGATCCCCTCCGATGAGGTTTTTGATGTCAACTCCAGCCTCGGGGAATTTGCCGCCGCCATAACGCGGCTGGCAGAACAGCACCTTGGACACCACCCCCAGCTCTTTCAGATAGACGAACCATCCGGTTATGGCATGCCGGTCGGGCGGAAGGCCGGTGGCAAAACTGGTGATGCCGCTGGCGGTGGTCGAGGGAAACACCGAGGTCATCCTGGCATGCAGATTCTCCTTCAGCCAGCTGTCCTCCCCCTGCTTCTGCAGAAAATGGTACCCCATTCCGTCCAGCACCAGCAGGATGATCTTTTTGTACGGCTTGAGGACGCTGGCCGGCAGCTGCCTCAGCTGGGCATACCCGGTCCTATGCCCGAACCTTCCGGCAATGCTGGCCATCAGGTTGACGATGCTGCCGCCGCTGTAATCGGGAAGGTATCTTTTGTCCATGGTATCCGCTTTATCGGTATTAAAATCAAATCCGGGCATTTCCGGCTTCCGGTCATTTCTGGCTGCTTTCCGGGGCCATTTTCCTTTTTATCGCCAGAACGACCTCATTGATCTCGGTCAGCCCGAAAAACTTGGCGGCCGCAAGGTAGAGCAGGATCAAAAGCGAAAGGAACCCGGTCAAAATACCGGCCTTGGGCCACAGCCCCAGCGAACCCATCTGCCGGAGCCAAAGGTCATTCAGGAAAAAGGCCCCAGCCCCGGTCAGCAGCGAGGCCGCGGTTATTTTTATCAGGGAGCGGGAAACAAGGCCCAGCCGGATATCGGGCAGGCGCTTTTTGATGAGCCACAGGCTGATCCCGGCGATAATGGTATAGGCCGCAGCATGTCCCAAAGCCAGGCCGGGGATCCCCAGCAGCCCGACCAGGGCAAAATTGATGATGGTGTTGGAGGCGTTGCCGACGAAGTTCAGCGCCAGCGGGGTGACGGTATCCTGCAGGGAGTAGAAGACCCGGTTCAGAAAGAGGTATATGGTAAAGGAGAACAGTCCCAGGGAATAGCATGACAGGACGGTGGCCATCAGCCGGGTATCCTGCAGGGTGAAACGGCCCCGCTGCATCAGCACCTGGACGATAGGCAGGCTCAGGGTCAGGTAGATGACCAGGGCGGGGATGATGACGATGGCGCTCCAGATGATCCCCTTCTCCACTATGCCGGCGAACCTCGGCCAGTCCTTTTTGACCGCCAGCCCTGAAAGTCCGGGAAGCAGCACCGTTCCTATGGATACCGCAAAAAGCCCGTGGGGCAGCACATAAAAGGCAAAGGCGTACTGCAGGGCCGACACCCCGCCCTGGAAGTTGATGGCCAGGTTGTTCTGGACTGTCAGATTTATCTGGTTCAATATGACATAGGCCAGCACCGGCAGCGACAGCTTGACTATTTTGATGACCGACGGATGCTTGAAATCAATGCTGAAGTGGTATTGCCATCCGGCTTTTTTCAAACTGGGGTACTGGACCAGGGCCTGGCCCAAAACGCCCAGGGTTGTCCCCAGGGCCAGCCCTATTATCCCAAACCCGGGCACCCAGCGATAGGCCGCCAAAGCGACGATAACTATGACATTGTTCACCACCGGAGCCAAGGCCACCACCATAAACCGGTCCCGGGCATTCAGGATGCCGCCGGCCAGGGCGGAAAGCCCGTATAAAATGATCTGGGGAACAAAGAAGATGAAGAAGAACAGCACCTGGCGGCGCAGCTCCGGACCGGCCTTGAGGGTCTGGATGTAGACCAATAGCGGGGACCCTATCCAGCAAAGCAGGGTGGTCGCTCCCAGGGCTATCAAGGCGGCATTGACGATCTGGCTGATGTTTTTCCAGGCCTGTTCTTTGTCCGGGGACGACAGTTGCTCCACCACCACCGGGATGAAGACCGCCGAAAGGATCCCTCCCAAAATCAGTTCGTAGATCATGGTGGGCAGGATATGGGCCAGGTTATAGGCGTCGGCTATGGGGGTAAAGCCCAGCACTGCGCCCATAAAGGCCCACTTCACAAATCCGGTGAGCCTGGAGAACAGAGTTCCCAGGGACATTCCGGCCATATGTTTCAAGTGTCGGCTCAAATCAATACCCCGAAATTTGAAGATACTGCTGCCTTGATAAATTAAAAAGGGCTTGATCGCTCAAGCCCAAATATCAAGCTAAGATCAGTTTTTCACCGCATGTACCAACGACAGCCCTGCTATGAAAAGGAATCCGAACCAGTACAATAGCATGAAAGGGATGGTGGCCAGCTGGGCATGGTCAATGGCGTACCACAGGGCGAAGGTGGTGTAGACCGCCAGCAGGATCTCCAGGATCACGGTCAGTTCAAATTTTACCCGGTATTTTTTCTGCTGCCAGCTTCGGCTCTTGCCGTTCAGATTGTACTTCGGGGTCCTGACGAATCCGCTCTGGCGGTTGAAAAGCGCTCCGAAGACCGCTTTGGTGTTTATCACCGAAAGCCCCACCGCTCCGGCCATCAGTATCGGCAGGGACATCACCCGTCGTTTCCAGTCGGGATATATTTCCTTCTGGGCGTAGATATAGAACAGGGGGTAGCTGAAGGCGCAGATGGTGAAGGCGGTGGCCCCGATGAAGAACCCCCGGGAGGTTGATTCGGTAACCTTGATCACCAGCATCGGCCAGGACAGGATCGAAAGCAGCAGCATTAACGGAAAGACTATATGGTTGGTCAGATGAACCGTGGCTTCCCATTTGACCAGCAGAGGAAGGGTCCGGTCCCTCCATATTCTGGGCAGGAGTTTTTTGGCGGTCTGAATGGCCCCCTTGGCCCAGCGGTACTGCTGGCTCTTGAAGCCATGGACGTCGACCGGCACCTCGGCCGGGCAGACCACATCATTGACATAGACGAACTTCCAGCCGGCCAGCTGGGCCCGGTATGATATATCCATATCCTCGGTCAGGGTGTCGTCCTGCCAGTTCCCGGCATCGATAATGGAAGCCTTGCGCCAGATGCCGGCGGTGCCGTTGAAGTTCATGAATATGCCCGAAGAATTTCGGGCCCCGTGTTCGATCACGAAATGAGCATCCAGCCCGATAGCCTGGCCTTTGGTCAGCCAGGAACAGTTGCCATTGGTATGCCCCCAGCGGGACTGCACCACGCCGACCCGGTGGTGGGAAAAATAGGGCATCATCTTTTTCAAAAAATCGGCCGGGGGGATGAAATCAGCATCGAATATGGCCAGAAACTCTCCCCGGGCGACAGCCAGGCCCGCCCGCAGGGCCCCGGCCTTGAAGCCGGTCCGGTCATCGCGGTGGATATATACCACCTCCACCCCCTGCTTTCGGTAGTCATCCACCAGCCGGCGGCACAATCCCTGGGTTTCGTCGGTGGAATCGTCCAGCACCTGCACTTCAAACCTGTCGCGGGGATAATCAATGCTGCAGGCGGATTTGATCAGCCTCTCCACCACGTACTGCTCGTTGAAGATCGGCAGCTGGACGGTGACCCGGGGCCATTCCGAATATATTTGTTGGTGCTTTTGACGAGATCCCCGGTTCTTCCGGTAAAGATACACCATCAGGTAGGCATGGAAGGAATAGATCGACAGCACTCCCATCAACAGACCATAGACCACCAAAAGCGTGATTTCCAAGTTGGACATGATCTTTTTATAAAACCTCAATTGAGTTTAGATAAATAAAATATACTCCCAGAATTCCTTGATACCCCCTTGTTTCGGCACCAAATTACTGAGAGTCTATGGTTACATAATTATTTAACTTATAAGTATACAACTTTTTCCGTTTTTTTTCAAGTTAATTTATCGTCAAAAATTCCCCAGCGACAACATCACCAAAGTGCAGGCCGTAACCCCCTTGATGCCATTTGCCTCCAGCCTTTCCATCAGGCCGGGGTTCTCTGCCCCAGGGTTGAAAATCACCCTCCGCGGTTCGGCGGCAATGATCTCCACCGCCAGCGGCCCTGAACGATACGGCGCCAGATAGACGGTAATGGTATCCGCCTTCTCGGGCAAAGAGGCCAAAGAAGGATACACTTTCAGGCCTTCAATTTCCACCAGATTGGGGTTGATGGGAAATACCTTATGGCCCTTGTCGATCAAAGATCTCAGGGCCCGATAGCTGTAGCGGTCTTTTTTGGCGCTGGCGCCCAGAATAGCGACATTCATTCCCATTCCTTTAATTTCATCACGATGTCACACTGAGAATGCCCACTTGCCAGACAAGATGAACGTGTGACCCATTTCATCCTACGGCCAGCCACGCTGGCAAGAATCCTCAGGATGACCTGTATTTTCTCACCAAGACACAAAATTCCCTAAGGAATTGGAGCCTTATCCCAATGCTTTAAGTCGGAGGGAAAAATCCAGGGCCGGGGCCGAATGGGTCAGCGCCCCGATGGAGATGTAATCCACCCCGCATTCGGCTATTTTTCTGACATTGTCTATGCTGACATTCCCGGAGGCCTCGATCTTGAGCCGGCCCTGGTCCCGGGCCGGCGACGACCACACCATCCGGCAGGCCTCGGCCATCATCTCGGGCTTCATGTTGTCCAGCATCACCACGTCCGGGGCCAGGGCGATGGCCTCTTCCAATTGGGAAAGGTTCTGAACTTCGACCTCCATCTTGATGTTCTTCTTGCCCCCGTCCCTCACCAGCTGGACGGCCGCCGAGACCCCGCCGGCCGCCTCGATATGGTTGTCCTTGATCAGCACCATGTCGTATAGTCCCATCCGGTGGTTCTCCCCCCCGCCGCAGGCCACGGCGTATTTCTCCAGCCGGCGCCACCCCGGTGTGGTCTTGCGGGTATCCAGTATCTTGGCCCGGGTGCCGCCTACCGCTTCTACGAACCGGGCGGTCAGCGAGGCGATCCCGGAAAGGTGCTGCAGAAAATTCAAAGCGGTCCGTTCGGCCGCCAGGATGCTTTGGGCCTTTCCCTGGATGTTCATGACCACCTGGCCCAGGTCGACCGGCTGGGAGTCATTGGTATTGACCTCTATGGCCAGTTCGGGATCCGTCTGCAGAAAGACCTCCCGGCAGATGTCGATCCCGGCCAGCACCCCCTGGTGCTTGGCCATGATCAGGGCCAGCCCGTTGGCCTGCGGATCGATGGTGTATCGGCTGGTGATGTCGCCCTTCCCGATGTCCTCCTTCAGGGCCTGCTTGATCAATGGGCGAGCCTTAGCAATATTGAATTTCATAAGTTTTGATTCTTTTATATTATTCAACATACAATTCCTCCCATCTTGGGTTATTCAGTTCTATCAACTCGATTTTCTTTTGACGCCGCCATGATTTTAATTGTTTCTCTCTGGCAATAGCGCATCTGATATCTTTGAAATATTGATAAAAAACAAGTTTACTGCAACTATTGCCCTTTGAAAAACCGGGCACGATCTTTTGTTTATGCTCAATTACTCGGCGCTTAAGGTTATCGGTAACGCCGATATAAATAATCTTTTTCGAATTGCATATTATATAGACGTAATAATCGTACATGCTGGTCCTCCATTTGTCACCCTGAGTCCGGCATCCCGCCCGACAAGCCGAACGGATGATACTGCCATCCTTCAACTTGTGTTGCCTCTAAGTCCCCTCATGATGACAATCCGTTCTGTCACCCTGAGCCCGGCATCCCGCCCGACAAGCCGAACGGGTGATACTGCCATCCTTCAGCTTGTGTTGCCTCTAAGTCCCCTCATGACGACAATCCATTCTGTCACCCTGAGAAGTCTATCCTGCCCGACATGCTGAATGGGTGACCTTTGTCATCCTACGCCCAGCCACGTTTGAAAGTGTTCTCAGGATGACAAAGAGCCATTATTTCTTGTACTCCGGCGCCCACTCCAGCTTGGGCGGCTCCATCAGCGAGCCCCACAGGTACTTCTCGATTTTTTCCCTCAGCGATTTGTCGATCTCTTTGTTGACCGGATATATCTTTGAATTCAGCACTCTGTCCAGCAGATTTACGGCCGCGGCGATGGTGGGCTCCAGGCCCCGCTGGGAGGTATGCTTGACGTCGTCGCCCGGGGTGTGGATCATGCCCGAGGCCTGCCCCCCAAAGCGGCAGATATTGACGGCCGGCACCTCGTACACCGCGAACGGCATGCAGTCGCTGCTGTAGATGTCCAGCTCGGTGCGGAAATAATGCCCGGTCTCTTTGGTGACACCGTCGGCGTAGCCCTGCAGCTGCGGGGTGCCCAGCACGATCAGCTCGTTCTTGCCCAACTCGTCGCCGGCCACGTCCACGTTGATCACCAGTCCCAGCCGCTCCCTGACCTCCTTTTGGTGTTTCTGGGCGTAGGCAAAACTGCCCCGCAGGCCCAGCTCCTCACCGGAGAACATGACGATCCGCAGGTCCCGTTGCGGCTTATTTATGGCAAAATGCTCGGCCGCCTTGAGCAGGGTGACGATCCCGCCGGCATTGTCGGTGGAGCCCGGCGAGCGGGCCACGCTGTCGTAATGCCCCACCGCCAGGGTCAGGTTGTCGTCATATCCCCGGCCCTTGATGTCTATCACGATATTGTGCCCAATGCGCTTCCCGGAGCTTTGCTTGATGGCCAGTTCTATTTTGCTGCCGGACAGGGATGAAAGCTTCAGCCCGTCCTCGTAGCTGACGGTGACCGAGGGAACGTAGCCCTGGGCGTACATCTTCTGGCGGTAGGACCAGCTGGGGGCCTGGCGCAGCGGGCTGCCGATGGCGATGCAGGCTTTTATCCCGGCCGGTTTGAAATGCTCGGCGATCTTGCGGGAGAAGGTGTAGGTCAAAAGTATCTTGCCCCTGTAGGCTCCTTTGTTCCGCAGCATGATATCGGCATCCTCCAAAAAGACCATCTCGCCGGAGATCTTGTGGTCGTGCGAAAGCCCGAAGGGGTGGGCCTTGAAGGTCTGATTTTTTACCTTGATGGAGGCGGTGCCGGTGTCGAAGGAATTGACCGCGAATGGTTCCAGGTGATATTTTACTTTGAGCTGTTTGAGGTATTTGGTGATGACAGTGATGGCCTTCTTCTCCCCGGCCGAGCCGGTCAGCCGCTCGAAGTTGAGCTCTTTGAGGATCTGGTGGGCGTTGATCATGGATGGAAACTCCGTTTATATTAATTATAAAATTCTGTGCTCTCTGTGCCCTTTGTGGTAAATGGATTCTTTGCTTGTTTAAATAAAAAGCACTTCACAAAATGACGAAACCGCCGTCTCCCCTAATAACTATCGCCATCCTTCAACCTGCCAAGCCTCTAAGTCCCCTCAGGATGACAATCCTTTCTGTCACCCTGAGCCTGGCACCCTGCCTGACAAGCTGAATGGGTGACGGTTATTCATCCCTCAACCTGCGTTGCTTTGAAGTGCCCTCGGGATGACAGTTATTTCTTCCCCCGCTTCCTGGTATAGGTCACCCCCATGTCCGGCTGGCCGGTCTTCTTCTTGGAACGCTTCCCCCCGAATGGCTTGGCCAGCGGCTCCTGCCCCTGCAGCTTTCTTATCTGGTCCCGGATGGCGGCGGCCTTCTCGTATTCCATGGCCGAGGCGGCGTCGAACATCTGCTTCTCCAGCTGGACGATGATCTCCTCCTGGCTTAAGCCCGAGACGATATAGGCCTCCATCTCCTCCTTGACCAGCTCCTGCCGGGAATCGGCCACCGAGGTGGACAGCATCACTTGCTCGATGGACTTGATGATGGACTGCGGGGTGATGCCGTGCTTTTCATTATAGGCCAATTGTATCTTTCTCCGCCTTTCCATCTCGGCCAACGCCCGTTTCATGGAATCGGTGACCCGGTCGGCGTACATGATGACCTTGCCGGACAGGTGGCGGGCCGCTCGGCCCGAGACCTGGATCAGTGAACGCTCGGAGCGCAGAAAGCCCTCCTTGTCGGCATCCAATATCGCGACCAAAGAAACCTCCGGCAGGTCCAGCCCCTCGCGCAGCAGATTGATGCCCACCAGCACGTCGAACTCGCCCAGCCTTAAGCCCCGCAGGATCTCGATCCGCTCGATGGCATCGATCTCGGAATGCAGGTAGCGCACCTTGATGCCGGCAGAGGCCAGAAAGTCGGCCAGGTCCTCGGACATTCTTTTGGTCAAAGTGGTCACCAGGGTCCGCTCTTGGCGCTCCACCCGCTGTTGGATCTCCTCCATCAGGTCGTCCACCTGGCCGGCGATGGGCTTGATCACCACCTCCGGGTCCACCAGGCCGGTGGGCCGGACGATCTGATCCACCACCACCCCGGCGGATTTTTTGAGCTCGTAATCGGAGGGCGTGGCCGAGGTATATATCACCTGATGGGCCAGCGATTCGAATTCGTCGAATTTGAGCGGCCGGTTGTCCAATGCCGAGGGTAGGCGGAAGCCAAAATCCACCAGGGTCTCCTTGCGGGAGCGGTCCCCGGCGTACATGGCGCCGATCTGGGGCACGCTGACGTGCGATTCGTCGATGATCAGCAGGTAATCTTTGGGAAAGAAATCGATCAGGCAGAAGGGCCGGTCGCCGGGCTTTCGTCCGGCCAGGTGCCGGGAGTAGTTCTCGATGCCCGAGCAGTAGCCCAGCTCCTTTATCATCTCCAGATCGTACTTGGTGCGCTGCTGGATGCGCTGGGCCTCCAGCAGTTTCCCGGCATTGGTCAGCTCGGCCACCCGCCACTTGGCCTCCTCCTCGATGTCCTTGAGGGCCTCCTCCAGCCGGGGATTGGAAACCAGGAAATGCTTGGTGGGATAGATGGCGATCTTTTCCTTGATCTCGGTGACCTTGCCGGTCAGCGGCTCGAAGACCGACAGCCGGGCCACTTTGTCATCCTCCAGCTCTATCCGCAGTCCGATGTTCTCGTCGCCGGGATGGACCTCGATCACCCCGCCCCGCACCCGGAAGGTGCCCCGGTCGAAGCTGACGTCGTTGCGCTGGTACTGGATTCCCACCAGCTGTTTCATCACCGCCTCGCGGTCGGCCGCCTGGCCGGTCTCCAGCATCAGGACGAATTCCTTCCATTCGTCGGGCGAACCCAGCGAATAGATGCAGGAGACCGAGGCCACTATGATCACGTCTCGCCGCTCCAACAGGGCCGAAGTGGCCCGCAGGCGCAGCCGCTCGATGTCGTCGTTGCGGGAGGAATCCTTTTCGATGTAGGTGTCGGATGACGGGATGTAGGCCTCGGGCTGGTAGTAATCGTAATAGGAGATGAAAAACTCCACCGCGTTCCGGGGGAAGTACCCCTTGAACTCGCCGTAGAGCTGGGCGGCCAGGGTCTTGTTGTGGGACATGATCAGGGTGGGCCGGTTGACCTTCTCGATGACATTGGCCATGGTGAAGGTCTTGCCCGATCCGGTGACGCCCAGCAATACCTGGTGGTTGATGCCCCGGTTCAGCCCGTCCACCAATTGCTCGATGGCCTGCGGCTGGTCCCCGGCGGGTTTATAATCGGATGCTAATTTGAATTGGTTCATTTATTTTGGACGCAGATTGTCGCAGATTGATATTATAGTTATTTTAAGTGAATGAGTTTTATTACCGAAGAACTGTTCCCGGCCGATACCCTGCAGAAGTAAACACCCGTGTTGCGTAACGGCCCGTTCCATTTCCAAGTATGCATCCCCGGCTCCAGTCGACCCTCAAAGAGCCTTTCCACCAACCGACCGGCGATGTCATAGATCCCGACCACAGTTTTAGTGGGTGTGGCGCAATTATATCTAACGGTAGCCGAAGTTTTAAAGGGATTAGGCCAACAAACGAGCGAAAGCCCATGCGCGGGAAAGGGCGTTTTATCCCCGGTCACCCCGGTTGTCGGCGCCCCATAGTAGCCGGAATGCCGCTCATCGTGCATGAACTGGCCCCACTCGATCTTACCATGAATCACGCCCACCGAGTCCCGGTCCAAATCGAAGACCCAGACTTTGTCTAGAACTCCGCTTGTGTCCGCACTTAATGTGCTAGTAATAATAATTTCATTATGTCCATCAAGGTCCAGATCGCTTATGACAGGTACAGTTCCCGCACCTATTGTCAATTCCATTGGGAAACCGTTCACATAGGATCCATCGTGATTAAGAACGTGGACGCGCCCAAAATTCGAGTAATTTGTTGTCACTACTATCTCCGGGAGGCTATCACCGTCCACATCACCAACTGCAGGTGCGGAGTTGCCGGTGTATTCGGTTGCAAACGGGATCGGCCAGCCAGGAAGCGCCGACCCAAAGCCATCAGTAACGCAAAGTGAATCATTACCCTGGATAATGATATCTGGGATATCATCACCATTCATGTCAGCGATAGCAGGGCTGATTCTGTTATATATATTTCCATGCAATATCCACTGGCGCTTCTCAATACCTGAGGGAGTTAGGATCCGGGTCCAATACACCGAAGGCATTATTGAATCGACTGAATGTATAATTATTTCCTCCGTTCCATCGCCATCGATATCACCGATGGCCGGGAAAGCCACATCGGCAAGATGGTATTCGATGCTGTCCCAACCGGGCTCGGGCACCCCGTTTTCATTTAACAGCATAATTTTAGAAATACTATTTGCGGTACCGCTTATAGAAAGGACCTCTATTTGGCCGTCATGGTCAATATCACAGACTGCAGGCGTTTGCCATTCCTGGCTTTGCAGGAAATAAAACGGCCAACTGGAATATTCCGCCCCGCTAGACGAAAGGCGGCCATGGATCTTCCAATCTTCCTCGCCAATAAAAAGGCATTCCCCCGATTGCGATGGTATATAAGCAACCGAAGGTGGTCCCGAGACGAAATTGCCGGCCGTCAGCTGCCACACGAATTGCCCCATCGAATCTACCATGGCAATATCCCCATTGGCACTGCCAAGCACAATATTTCGCCCACTCACGGCAGGATATACGGCGCCTCCATTGGCAGTCGTCACTGGCCACCCAGCCAACACCAAGCCGTCTGATCCGATGCAATACAGTGGACCGGAACACAACCCGCTTACGAGAATCTCCTTCCGACCATCACCTTTGATATCACCGACAACCGTGCATTGGGATCGAACTGTAAAATAGCCGCTTACTTGGTTTATTTTTACCGGAAATCCGTTCTCAATTATTGAATTGTAAAACACACTGTCAAATTTTGCCTTTTTATTAGCTGGCACATTTTGGGCGTACAATACTGTCAGGTTGGCAAGCAAAGTCACGACATACACCATTAAAATACCATTCTTACGTATCGCCATTTCCTTTGCCTCTTAAGGGTTTGAGGTTTGCCTTGTATCTAGTGGAATTAATGACCATGTGGCAGAGACCACAGGGTATATATTGGTCTCTTGATCATTTGGAAACCTGCGGGTTTCAAACTTTCCCTTTGTATGGTTACCCTTTGGCAAAGACCAAAGGGAATAACAAGTTTAAAGTTAGATATTAATTTGAATTGGTTCATTTATTTTTGGACACGGATTAACACGGATTTTTCTTTACAGTTTAACCAATAAGAACACAAAGCTTGTCTAAGGGAGTACCAAGGTTATTTTATAAAACCATTTGTCATCCCGAGGGCACATCGAAGCAGAACAATTTGAGGGATGACAGTCACCCATTCAGCTTGTCAGGTGAAAAGTCTTCTCAGGGTGACAATTTATGTTATCACATTGCTTGCGTTTTCTGAGACTTGCCCTGAGCGGTGTCAAAGGAAGCACGAAGATTATTCAGGATATCGTGGATTGCTTCAGTTGCCAGGCATTGATGTCTTCTCGCAATGACTGCGCATAGGCCTCTCTCCGCAACGGGGAGAGGTATGGAGAGGGGTCAAATAAAGGCCCTGCATGCAGGGCCTTTACTTATGATACCTAGGCCTCGGTCAGGCCGGTGAAGTGGAAATTATTGACCTTCAGCGGCGGGACCACCATGTTCTCCTGGCTCTCAGGGATGCCCAGCGTCTCCACGTTGTTGAAGAACTCCACCAGATCCTGATTATAACGCATGTTCTTGACCCCGCAGGATATCTTGCCGTCCTCTATCAGGAAAGTTCCGTCCCGGGTCATCCCGGTGATGATGGGGATCTTGCGGTCCACCACCCGGTTGTACCAGAATCGGGTGACCAGCACCCCACGCTGGGTGGACTTGATCATATCCTCCAGGGTCGAGTTTCCGCCCTCCAGGATGATATTACGGGGCATCGGCCCGTAGGTGTTGGGCTGGGGCAGACCGTGGCCGGTGGTCTCGGTGTTATCCTTGGCCGCGGTCTTCAGGTCGTACACCGGCCCCCTGGCCACGCCCTTTTCTATCAGGGTCACCTTCTTCTTGGGCATGCCCTCGGAATCGAAGGGCTCGGCCCAGACCGCCAGCGGATGGTAGGCGTCGTCGCTGATGGTGATATTGTCGCCCATCAGCTTCTGTCCCAGCTTGCCGGACAGACAGCTCAGGTTCTCCTGGACCGACTGGGCGCCGAACGACAGGTAAGACAGGAACATCAGCGGAGTGGTCACCGCCTCCGGTTCCAGGATGACGGTGTATTCGCCCGGCTCCAATGCCCTGGCATTGAGCCCGCCCAGGCATTTTTTTATGGCGATGGAGGCCACCTTCTCCGGGTCCAGGTCGCCGGCCTTTCTTACAGTTTGGGCATAACGGCCGGCGGTGATCCCGGAACGGGCGGTGATCTCCATGGTCAGCTGGCTCATCCGGTGGTAGGCGAACAGGCCGTTGCTGTTGGCCAGGGCGTTCACGTAGAGCAGGTTGCTGACCAGCCCGGCCAGCTCCACCTTCTCCTGCTTGGCCAGATTGACGGCCTTCAGGACCATCTCCGCCCGCTGCTCCGGCTCCATCAAGGCCGTGCTTTGGTCGAAGGACTGGATGTCCCGGTATTTCTGCGGCCCCATCAGCGGGGGCAGCTCCTGCTGGCCGGTTATGGCCTTGGCTGCTTCCGAGGCCTTGCGGGCCAGGGCTTTCAGGGAGTCGTCATCGAACTGGTTGGTGGCGGCCCGCCCCGAGCGGCCGTCGATGTCCACCCGCAGGGAGAGGCTGATGTCCGAGGTCTCCACGTTCTGGTGGATGGTGTTGTTGGCGATCCGGGTCAGCGGGCTGACCGTCTGGACCATGTTCACCTCGGCCTGCCCCTCTTTTACGAAGGACATGGCCTTTTGGCAGATCTCCTGGGCCTGATTCTTGTCTATCATCATTTTAATTTCATCCATCAATTTGATTTATTTCTTTCCCGGTATGACGCCGACCTTGATCTTGCGGAAGCGGGCCGGTGAACAGCCCTGGGCGGTGCGGGCGGTCTGGGAAGGCTCACCCTTGCCGCAGTTGGCGGTGCCCCAGATCTTCCAGTCACCGGGCCCGGCGATGGCGTCGCAGGCGTTCCAGAACTGCGGGGTGAAGCCGGTGTAGGTGGCGTTCTTGATCATCCGGCCCAGCTGGCCGTTCTTGATCTCCCAGGCGATCTCGGTGCCGAACTGGAAGTTGGAGCGCCGGTCGTCTATGGAGAAGCTCTTGTTGGTGGCCATGTAGATGCCGTCGTCGGTCTCGGAGATGATCTGCTCGGTTGATTTGGTTCCCGGCTCCAGGTTGATGCCGGTCATCCGGACTATGGGCATATTATCCCAGCCGTCGGCCCGCATGGCCCCGGTGGATATCTTGCCGATCTTGTGGGCGGTCTCGCGGGAGGAAAGGTAGTTGACCAGCAGGCCCTTCCTGATCAGGTCGTGCTTCTGGGCCTTGACCCCCTCGTCGTCATAGCCGAAGCTGCCCAGCCCCATGGGGCAGGTGGGATCGCTGGTGATGTTGACGATGTCAGAGCCGTACTTAAGCTTATCCAGGTTGTCGGTGGTGGCAAAGCTGGTGCCGGCGAAGTTGGCTTCGCTGCCGAACACCCGGTCCAGTTCCAGGGGGTGGCCGACCGATTCGTGGATCTGCAGGGACAGCTGGGAGCCCTCGATGATGATGTCCTTCTCGCCGGAGGGGCACTGCTCGGCCGACAGCAGGGCCACCGCCTCCTCGGCCGCCTGCTGGGCGTGGCCGGGAAAGTCCAGGGCCTCGATCATCTCGTAGCCGTTGGATTCCCACTGCCCGTCGTGAGAGCAGGGATAGGAGCGGTACTGCACGTCGCCGTCCCTGATGGCGGTGGCGGTGTATCCCCCTCCGCACTGGACGATCCGCTGCTCGATGAAGGAGCCGACGGTGGAGGCGAACAGCTGGTCCTCCACCCAGGCCGCGATCTGGGATTCGGTGATGTTGACCCCCTTGACCTTCCTCATGATCTCGTCGGTCTTCAGCAGCAGGGCGATCTTGTCCTCGATGGGCACTTCCAGCGGGTTCTTCTTGTGCGGGGTGACGTACTTGTCGATATACTTCTCCACCGGGGCCAGTTCCAGGTCCCGGATCTTGAGCAGGGCGCTGGCCCGGGCCACCTTGACCGCCTGCTTGGCCACCCGCTCGATCTCGGCTTTGTCTGTCTTGGGGCTGGAGGCGAAGCCCCAGGCCCCGTTGGCGATCACCCGGATGCCGAAGCCCCCCGAGGTCCGCCGGTTGATGCTGCCCACCCGGCCGTCCTTGACCTCCACCCGCTCGGATTCATCGTTGATGATGCGGATGTCGGCGTAGCTGGCCCCGGCCAGCTCGGCCACGTTAAGGGCGTGTTGCGCTAGGTCTTTCAAGAATATATCTCCTTTTATTTACCTATCATTTTTCTTGTTTATAATAGATGTAGCTGTTTTAATATTAGAACATAAATAATAATCGATATTTGTTAAGAACAACACATATTACTTTACTCTATGTTTTTTACAATATTCCATAAATCAGATGACGGATACCTCTCAATTAACGACTTTATATTATGCTTTGCACGGTGCTTCTGTTTTATATCCCATAAATCGAACCATTGCATGAATCGCTTCAATGCATCATAATCTTTGTTAATATCTAGAATGCCATAATAAATAAGAGTACCAACCTTTTGTACATATGAAGCACGTTGTATATTATAATGCGGTTTATAATTGTTACCAAATGACTCAGGATGCCTTAACCATTTAACAAAAAGTTGATCTGTTTTATCTTTTATTTTATCATTTAATTTTTCTGGTAATTTTTTACGTGGGTAGTCAATAAGATAAGATAACAGCGTCATAATTTGGCTATGTTTTATATTTTCAATATTGTTAGTTATGAATAAACTTTCAAGCACTTTTTCCAAGGTTAATATAACGTCTTCCGCAACTTCAGTATTAAATAGATTTATGCCTAGCTGAGTCAATCGCCATAAAACGTCATCGTTAGTCGGATACTTGCGGCACCATTCCAAAATGTCTTGCAACACTGGTGTTGGCAAATCTTTTATTTTGGCTAGATACTTAATTGCGTAACCAGTTGCTTCGTCTGTCTTATGTGCCTTCAACCAAACAAGCAATGAATCCCAAACTATATCCAGTTCGCCTCCGGCATCTAACCATGATTTATAGATAAAATCTGCCTTAGCGTCGGCTTTATGAACGGTCAGCCAATCTTTTATTGCTGATTCAACCAACGATTTGTCGCCTCCCGCGTTCAGCCACGATTTATAGATAAAATCTGCCGTAGCATCAGCCTTGTGAACGATCAGCCAATCTTTGATTGCTGATTCAACCAATGATTTGTCGCCTCTGGCGTCCAGCCAAGAACTGTATACGTAACTTGCCTCTTCTTCGGCCTTGTGAACGTTCAGCCAATCTTTGATTGCTGATTCAACCAATGCTTTGTCTCCTCCCGCGTTCAGCCAGGAATTGTATACGTAATTTGCCTCACCTTCGGCCTTATGAACGGTCAGCCAATCTTTGATTGCTGATTCTACTAATGCTTTTTCACCACCAGCCTCTAACCATGAACAGTACACGTAATGTGCCTCTGCATCGGCTCTATGGAGAAATAACCAATCATTTATTGCTGAACCAATTAACACTTTATCCCCGCCTGCCCTTAACCATGATTTAAAAATAAAACGGGCCGAAGCTTCTGATCCGTATACTGCCAACCAGCTATTGATTGTTGGTTCAATCAATACTTTATCACCTCCGGCATCCAACCAAGCTTTTGCTACAAAACTCAAATGAAATGCCTTCGTATGCTTATTACACCACTGCTGTATGTATATTGCGACGGTTTGTGTTGGTAAGCCGCTTTCTAACCAAGCGACCATAACGTAATGTGTTTGGAATGAAATTGGCCGCGTGCTTATCCAATGCAAGGCGCTATCCTGCAAAACTGTCGGTGCAAGTCTTAGCCCCCAAGTAATAACAAAATTACTCGCCTCAACAAATGGCACTACCTTTAAGATATATGAAATTATGGTCTGTTTGTAAATTTCTGGAATATTTTCATCACCACAATTAACAAGCCAACGAGCGAACCAACCAAGCGTGTTTTGAAAACTTATATATTGGTCATCATCAATCCAAACGTTTTTGTAATTGTGTAACAATGCTATCATGTCTGGTACTGCAAGAAGTGAAGTGCGCGTTAGCAAATGTCTGACTTCACGCCATTGTGACTCTTTGGTTTTCATCTCATTTGCAATAATTTTTGCCCAAGGCATAACCTTTAATGGTGGTATGTCTGCAATTCTTTGCAAAGAAATAATTGCTGATTCTAAACAGCCGTGATCTGCAGCAACTGATAGAAGTTCTATGACAAACGTTTCAGCTGTGTGGGGAATGCTTTTTAAATATGTTGCCAATATCTGGTCGGCGAGAACATCATGTGCTGTGACCCACTCCTTTATATTAGTAACGACATTTGTGCCAGATAATTCAATCCAACCATCGGTTGCTAAACGGTCGAAGGCAGGTCGATAGAGATCCGTAGGCAAAGTGGACGCAGTTGTCGTCGACATGGGGAATAATGCAATAAGTAACGCCAACTCATGCGATACATCATTATTGGGAAATGTAAGTTGAACACGCTTTGCAACCCATCTACCAAAATCAACCTCTGTAAGCAACTCTTTTAGGTCATTAGCTCGTCCTGAGGTGTAGAGGTAGGCTAATAAAACAGCCAAAACTGGCAGATCATGGCAAACAGCTATATGCTTCTCTGTTACCACAATACCAGCTTTAGCCAATATCCATCCTGCAATGCTACTACGGTATTTAGCATACCACTCAAGTTCGTCGGTACCTGGTGGTGGAGTAAGTTCAACGGATTGGTGTTTGCTTATAGCATTAAGAGTTTTATAGTAATAACTTGTACGGCAGGTTGCTATATAACATAAGCGTGTAATGCCTTGCTCAATGAGTACATTTAGGTTTTCAATCAAATCACTGAAACTACTCTGTGTTTCAATATAATCGAATAGTAATAGGGCCGGCGTTGTTGGTGTAAGCTTTTCTACAAGTTTTTCTATAGCATCATTTTTTAGACTACCTTTGACCTTCAGAACAACCCAACCTCTGTTTAAAGCTTCTAAACCAAGCTCCAACATAAGTCTGCTCTTGCCAATACCGCCTTTACCGTTTATCACTAACCCAGTGATATCATTGCTTTTAAAACAATCAAGTAAACTATTCTCATCCCAAATTTTTAAATCCTTTGGTTTGGCCGTTTTTTTAATGTGTTCAACAAGACTATAATAGGGTGATTTACTGCTGTTCAAATATGAACGGAATGTGCCAGTATCTACCGTTTCATTTAAAGGTATTAATCCGTTTGGTCGTGTTTCTGGAAACCATCGAAAAATCGTGTGCGGCCGTTTTCTAAGGAGGTCGCATAAGTCACTCCAATCCTTGACCGTGACTTCGATTCTAGCAAGATGAGAAAGATGCGAATGTTTCCCAGCAAGAACCAGAAAGAATTCCGCAATTACCTTTTGTAGGTCACGCCGTTGCTCTTCATTTTTTAACTCTGCACTTATTGCAAATACATACTTACATATTGGGGTATCGGTTGTATACCACGGTCCATATTGCGATTGACCATGCGTAGGTCCATTAGGGTTTTGTAGGTGTTCTTCTAGTTTTTTCCCAACCTCTCTCCATCGCTGAACCACTACCGCAGCATTATCCTCACCAACAACTTTACATTCAACAACAGTGCATGTATTGGTTACCTCGATAGAATCTATCCCCCCATCTTTTCCACCACCGGGGTAACAATGCAATTGGCTATACTCCGGCAATAATAACTCGTGAACAAATCGTTGGAATGCGTCACCAATATCAGTTTCAACTAATCGTGGATTTAGGCACCTATTTTCAAATCGTGGAATTTCCATAACCAATTAACGATAAATAACAGAAGTTTACTTAGTTAATTACAATGTGACAATCAGTTTTATTCATTTCAAACCTAATACGATCTAATTTATTTATTTCCTAAATGCACTTAATAAGTTTATAAATAGACCCATGTGTTAATTTTCCTTTTTCAAGTTACCCCAATATATCCCGGTAATCTATCTTCATGGCGGTCTTGGCCCGGTCCAGTATCTCGCCGGAATACTCCTGCCCTTTTATGATCCCCTTCCGCAGGACATCCTTAACATAACCCAGGTCGTTCCCCAATTCCATGCGCTTCTGCCGGATCGGTGCAAAATAGGCATTCATGTTGGCGATCAGCTCCTTCTTGCAGACCACGCAGCCCCGCCCGCCCTTTAAACATTCTTCCTTAATGGCGGCGTGACCGGGGGTGAATATCTGGTGATAGGCATAGACCATGCAGCCGTCCGGGTGGCCGGGATCGTCCTTGCGGGCCTTGGCGGGATCGGTATAGGCGCTCATGATCTTCTTGGCGGTCTCCTCCGCACTGTCCTTGATGTCAATGGCGTTGTTCAGCGACTTGCTCATCTTGGCGTTGCCGTCAAAACCCTTGATCCGCCCGAAGGAACCCACCTTGGCCTCCGGCTCCACGAACACCGGCCCGTAGATCCGGTTGAAATCGCGGGCGATCTCCCGGGTCATCTCGATCATCGGCACCTGATCGTCCCCCACCGGCACCAGGTCGGCGTTGAAGGCCAGGATGTCGGCCGCCTGGGAGACGGGATAGGCGAAGAACCCTAAGGGCAGTGATTCCCCGAAGCCCTTCTGCTTGATCTCCTCCTTGACGGTGGGGTTGCGGCCCACCCGGGCCACCGTCACCAGGTTCATGAAGAACACGGTCAGGTCGGCGATGGCCGGCATCTTGGACTGGATGACGATGGTGGCCTTTTCGGGGTCTATCCCGGCCGCCAAGTAGTCCAGCGTGACCTCGATGATGTTGTCGTGCACCTTTTGGGGATCGTCAAAGTTGTCGGTCAAAGCCTGAACGTCGGCGATCAGGATGAAGGTGCGGTACTGCTCCTGCAGGGCCACCCGTTCTTTGAGCGAGCCGAAATAGTGCCCTATGTGCAGGGGGCCGGTGGGCCGGTCCCCGGTAAGGATCGTTTTCATGGGGTTTTGTCCTTTATATTATCCATATTTATTTTCTTATTTGTCATTCCCGAGAAGTCGGGAATCCATTTATAGACCTCCCCACATCCCCTCCTTGATCAAGGAGGGGATCAAAGGGGTGGTAATGCTATCTCCTCCTCCACTCCAGCAGCACCATCCAGATCGGCAGGTCGTGCCGCCAGCCGGTGCCCTTGATCACCTTCTTGTACCAGGGGTTCCGCGGGAACACCATCTCCAGCTTCTGCCCCTCCAGCATACCAGCCAGCTTGCGGGCCTCCTTTAGGACCAACTGCAGAGTTTTTATGTCCCGGCCTATGGTGTTTCCGAAGGTAACGTATTTCTTGTCCTTGGACTGGATCAGCATGGTCACCCCGGACAGGCCCTGCCGGTCGAAATAGACATAGACCCGTTTCTCCTTGATCAGCCTTTGCAGCAGGCTTTCGTCCAGGGTCAGGGCCTTCCAGCCTTCCAGATAGAATCCCTTCCAAAGTTTATAGCGGCTGTCCCTTTTCAGCAGGGCCATGATCTCACCGGCATCCGACGGCCGGGCCGGGACCAGCTTGGTCTCGTCGGCCCTGGGCGCCTTGCACCACATCTCATCATAAGTATTGATGATCTTCATGCCCTTGGATCTTCCCAGATGGATGGAGATCTTGTTGTAGGAGCCGGTGGCGTAGCGGATGAATTTAGGCTTGAACGACAGGGCCTTGACCCAGGTGAAATCCTGGATGGCCCGCCCGATGCCGTGCCCCCGGAAGGTGGGATCCACCCTGAGCCCCTCCAGCCACAGCTCTCCCGGCCGGTGTTCGGTGATCTTGCCCAGCCCGATGGCGGTGCCGTGCAGGTCGGCCACGAAGAACATGCCCTTCTTGTCCTTGAGCCACTGGTCCCATACCTCGGGGATGTAGTCGCCCCACCGCCCGAATGTTTTCTGGCAGAAATCCAGCACCGTGGCCTTGTCCGAGGGTTTGGCCTGGCGGAATCTGACGTCCTTTATCTCGAAATAATTTTTCTTTTTCATGATATTTTCCTCTCTTGTCATATGCTGTTCACAGAATCTTGTGACTTTGATATGTCAGATCTGCGAAAGCAGGTATCCAGGTTTTTTATGGATTCCCGCCTTCGCGAGAATGACAATACTCTTCATTGATCATTTATCTTTTCAATCAAATATCTCCAGGGTTACGGGCTTTCCACCTTGCTCCAGGGCGTGAAGCCATGCCCCAGCACCTCCTTGGCGTCGGTCACCACCATGAAGGCCTTGGGATCCAGGGCTTTTACGATCTCCCGGAGCTGGGCCAGCTCCCGGCGGCTGACCACGCAGAACAGGATGGTCCTCTCGGTGCCCTTGTAGAATCCCCTGCCCACCCACATGGTGCCACCCCGGTCCATTCCCAGCACCACCTCGCCCCGGATCAGTTCGTAATGATCGGAGATGATGTAGGCCGCCTTGTTATAAGACGGGCCCTCTAATATGACATCCAGGATCCGGCCCGAGATATACAGGGTGGTGAATCCCAGCAGGGCCAGGTCCACCTGCCGGAAGGTCAGACCGGCCAGGGCGATGATGAAGAAATCCACCATCATGATCCCCATGCCCGGGGTGAAGTTGGTGTGCTTGGCCAGGATCTGGGCCACGATATCCGAGCCGCCGGTGGTGGCCTGGTGCCTGAAGGCCAGGCCCAGCCCCACGCCCAGCAGCACCGCTCCGTAGATGGACGCCAGAATGGTGTTCTGGGTGGCGGCCTTGAGATGCCAGGTGGCCTGGAAGAGATCCGTCAGGAAGGAGGTCATGAAAACCGCATAGATGGTGCGGAACCCGAACTTCTTGCCGAATTCTTTAAGTCCCCATATGAACAGCGGGATGTTGATCACGAAGATCATGGTGCCCACCGGCAGTTTGAACAGGTAGTGAAAGATCAACGCCAGGCCGGCCGCCCCGCCGGCCACGATCTTGTGCGGCACCAGGAACAGGTCGTAGGACAGAGCCATGAGGGCCGCCCCCAGGGTTATCATGAAGAAATCCCAGATGACCTTGGGCAGCCGGGGCTTCACTATTATCCGTTTTATTTTTATATCCATAGCAGATCTTACTTTTCGGATTTCCGGTAGGCCGCCATCGCGGCGCTGAATATTTTTCGCAGGGGCGCTTTAAACTTTTGAGCCGCCGAGAGGCAGGCATCGTATTCCGGCTGGAACTTTTTCTCTCCGTCAGGCAGTTCCGCCACCTTGCCCTCTACGATGCCGTATTCGGTCCTGACTTTGATCGTCTTCCGGGGAAGGACATAACGATCGAGCGGCGTCCGGCGGATGCCCAAAGTGGTGGTCTCCCGCATGAGGATATCCACCGCCTTCTTTTCATGGGACGGAGCGACCAGGGCCGAAAGCATCACGGCCGGGCGGTTCTTCTTCATCTGGATGGGCGTGAAATAGACATCGCAGGCCCCGGCCCGGAAAAGCAGATCCATCACCTGGCCGTATATCTGGGGATTCATGTCGTCGATATTGGTCTCCAGCAGCACCATCTGCTCCAGATCCCTCCCGCTGGCATAAGACTCCCCCACCATCGCCCGCAGGATATTGGGCACCGGCAGATCCATGGTGCCGGCCCCGTGGCCTGTCTTCTCCAGGGACATGGCCGGCATCGGACCGAAGGAATCCGCCAGATAGGTCATTAACAGTGCGCCGGTGGGGGTCACCAGCTCCCCGGTCAGTTCGTTCTGATATATCTTGACATCTTTCAATAACAAAGCTGTTGCCGGGGCGGGCACCGGCAGAATGCCGTGGCGGCATTTGATCGTTCCTTTCCCGATGTTCAGCGGTGAGCAATATGTTTTTTCGATGCCCAGATCGTCCAGGGCCAGCATGGTCCCGGCGATGTCGATGATGCTGTCGATGGCCCCCACCTCGTGGAAGTGTATCCTCTCCACGGTGGTCCGGTGCACCCCGGCCTCGGCCCTGGCCAATATGGTGAAGGCTTCGATGATCCGTTTTTCGATCATCGGTTTGAACTTTGCTTTTTTGATCAGGGCGGTGATCTGGGAAAGGTTGCGCTCCGGCTGTTTCCGGTATTCTACCTCCAGATGAAGCCCGCCCACCCCCTGTTTGGCCACCTGCTTGAGACGGATATCCCAGCCGGAGACCGGGATCCTTTTCAGTTCCCGGAGGATCTTTTTCCTGTCGGCTCCGGCGTCGATCAATGCCGCCAGGATCATGTTGCCCGAGGCCCCGGTGGGGCAGTCGAAGAATATCGTTCTCACTTCTTGCAGCCTTTCAAAATCGTCGCCGCCAGGTACCCGGCCCCGAAGCCGTTGTCGATGTTGACCACCGATACCCCCGGCGAACAGCTGTTGAGCATGGCCAGCAGGGCGGTGATCCCTCCGAAGCTGGCCCCGTAGCCCACGCTGGTGGGCACCGCGATCACCGGGCAGGCCACCAGGCCGCCCACCACGCTGGGCAGGGCGCCCTCCATTCCCGCCACGGCGACTATCACCTTGGCCTCCCGCAGTATATCGATCTTATCCAATAGGCGGTGAAGCCCGGCCACACCCACATCCCACATCCTGACCGCCCGGAACCCGAAGATCTCGGCGGTCAGGGCCGCCTCCTCGGCCACCAGTATGTCCGAGGTCCCGGCGGTAATGACCGCGGCATAGTCGCCGCTCTTTTTGGGTTTGACCCTGGCATTGGTGATGATCCTGGCCCGGGAATGGTAGACCGCAGCCGGGCAAAGTTTTTTGACCGCTTTATAGTGCACGGCATCGGCCCTGGTGGCCATCACCAGCCCCTGCATCTTCTGGAAGATCAGGGCCGCCTGAGCCGGGGTCTTGCCCTGGCAGAATATCACCTCCGGCAGCCCCCGGCGCAGGGTCCGGTGGGTGTCGATGTTGGCGATGCCGATATCCTGGTAAGGCAGGGCCGCCAGCGTTTTCAGCACCTCCGGTTCGGAGATTTTGCCGGCCTTGTACTTTCGCAGCAACTCGTTAAGTTTTTCTTTTTGCATTTTTCTTTCCGTCATCGTAACACCCCTTTTGATAACCGGCCAGATCGAGGGTCACGAATTTATAGCCTGCCTCACGCAAGAATTCGATGATCTTATTTTTTAATTTAAGCGCTTGGTTGAACTGCGCCGTCGGGATCTCTATCCGGGCCAGATCTCCGTGATGCCTTACCCGCAGGTGGCCGAAACCCATCTTTTTCAAGGGAGCTTCGGCCCTTCCGATCCTCTTAAGTTCCGGGATGGTTATTTTCTGACCATAGGGTATCCTGGTGGCCAGGCAGGAATTCGACGGGGCATTCCAGTTGGGCAGTCCCATTTTTTTAGATAACGACCTGATCTCAGCCTTGGTCAGGCCGGCCTCGGCCAGCGGGCTTTTGATGCCGTATTTGATCGAGGCTGCCTTTCCGGGCCGGTATTCCTTTTTATCGTCCGCGGTGCTGCCATCGATGATGGCTGATATCCCTTTTGCCTTAGCGATCTTCTTCATCTCCCGCCAAAGCAGGCTCTTGCAGTGATAGCACCTGTCGGGTGGATTGGCCAGAAATGCTTTGTCCTTCAATTCTCCGGTCTTTATTGCCAGATGATTCAGGTTGTATTTTCCGGCAATTGTTAGGGCGGTTCTTGTTTCATCCCCGGAGTGTATGGCCGAGACCGCCGTCACCGCCAGATGATCTTCGCCCAGGATCTTCTTGGCCGTCACCGCCAGAAAAGTGCTGTCTATCCCGCCGGAATAGGCCACAAGGATGCTGCCATAGCTTCTGAGCAATGATACGAGTTTTGTCTGCTTCTCCCTCAAACCCATGACTTGCTCTGTGTCTCGGTGACTCTGTGGCATATTATAGTTCCACGATCCGGCCGCTCATATCGTCCAGTTCCACCACCGCGCAGGTCGGCTTGCCGGTCAGATAGCCGCAGGCTTCGCCGGGATTGATCACCAGGGTTCCCTCCTCGTAGATGTCCACCTTGTGGGTGTGCCCGTAGAGGATCAGGTCATAGGTCCCGGCCTTGATCAGGCTTTCCAGGCAGCGCGGCTCGTGCATCATGCAGATGCTCCGTTCGCCGATCTTCAATTCGTAAGGGCCGCTGTGCAGTTCGAATCCGGCCTCCTCGAAGCGTTCCTTGAGATATATCTTCTCCCCGTCGTTGTTGCCGTAAACTGCTATTAGTTTGAGCCTGGCCTTGGCAAAGACCGGGACGATGAAGGGGGCCACGAAATCCCCGGCGTGAAGGACGATCTTGACGTCCTCGTCGAAGAAGGCTTCGCAGGCCTTCTGGCAGGCCTCAAGATTATCATGGGTATCGGAGATCAAACCGATCTTCATAGATTTTGTCCCCTATTATCTATTCACTAGAATCTATTGACTATCTCTGGCACTTCGGGCACCAATAGGTCCCCCGTCCCCGGAATATCTCCTTGACGATGGTCCCTCCGCACCTTCGGCATTTGTTTCCCTGCTTGCCATACACCCGGTGCTTCACCTGGAACCAGCCCTTCTTGCCCTGCCCGTCGCGGTAGGTGTCCACCGAGCTCCCCCGGGCGGCGATGGCCTCTTTCAGGACTTGAATGATGGCCCGGTGTAGTTTCTTCAGCTCCGGCCCGCTTAGCTGGTCGGCCGGCCTCTGGGGTGCGATAGCCGCCCGGTGCAGGGCCTCCGCGGCATAGATATTGCCCAGTCCGGCCACGATGCTCTGGTCCAGCAGCAGCGGCTTGATCGGCCCCCTGCGCCCGCCCAGGCGCTCCTTCAACGCTTCGGAAGTGAAATCTTTCTCCAGCGGCTCCGGCCCCATTTCTTGAAGCGACGGGATGGTGCCGGCATCGCCGGCCAGTTCGATGGATCCGAACTTGCGCTGGTCGGAGAACACCAGCCGCTGACCGCCGCTAAAGTAAAAGATGATTCTGGCCGCCCTGGGCAGAGAATCACCTTTTTGCTGGTATTGCAGCACTCCGGTCATCTTCAGGTGGACCACCAAAACCTTCCCGGTGTCCAGGTGCAGGATCAGATATTTGCCCCTCCGGCCGAACCGGGTGAAACTTCTCCCCGAGATCTCGCCAAGAAATCCTTTGGGCGTTGCGCCCTTCAGGGAGCCGGTATTCAGTATCTCCACCTGCGTGATCCGCTTTCCGGCAAGGCTCCGGGTCAGGTCCCGGCGGACCGTTTCAACCTCCGGCAGTTCCGGCATGGTCTCAGTTGTCCTCGCCCAGGTTCTTCATATCGTTCTCCAGGGCATCCAGCTCGGCCAGCAGGTCATCGGCCTCGCTGAGGGTATTCTCGTTCCTGGTCCTGATGGCCTGGTCAGCCTCGGCCGACTCCTGTTCTCCGGCAATGGACTCAGGCAGCTCGATCTTTATTTCGGGAATGCCGGTTTCCGGCTGGCTCATTTCGCCGGGGAACACTATCTCCGGCCCACCCGGCTCATCGATCTGGATGGGGGCCATCTGCGCCGGAGGCTGGGCCTGCGGGGCGTTCATCCCGGCATACTCCTGGATCAGCATCCGCTGTCGCTCCCGAAGCTGCGACATCTGCTCCTCCAGTTCGTGGTTCCTGACGGTCAGTTCCTCGTTGCGGTCCCGCAGATCCTTGAGCACCTTCTCCCACTTCTGGCGCTGATCCTGATACTTGAGTTGTATATCCTGGATCTTGGCCTGCACCTCCACCCGTCCCTGGGCCATGGCGTTCTGGACGTCGTTCTGGCGCTGGGCCTGCATCTGCTGGATCTGAGCCTGCATCTCGGAACGGGTCCGGGCCACTGCGCCCTGGACCTCGCTGTGGTGCTTAAGCTCCAGCTGATCGATCTGGTCCTGCATCTCCTGGCGGACCTCGTTGACCGCGGCTTCGATCTGCTTATAGGTGGACTGCAAGGCAGCCGGGCCGGCTGGCGCAGCCGGCTGAAGCGGCGGCGGCTGGGGTATGTTGAAAGCCGGCGGCGCAGCAGGCCTGGGAGCCGTTTGCGGCGGGGGTGGCGGGGCCGGGGCTTCCTGGATTGGCATCCTGGCCGGTGGCTGCGGTGCGCTGGCGGCCGGGGGCGCTGGCGGCCGGGGCGCCATTTGCTGCGGCGGAGACGGCGGTTGCGGTATGTTGGCGGCCGGAGGCGCCGGCGGCCGGGGCGCCATTTGCTGCGGCGGAGGCGGCGGAGCCGGTTTGGGCATGGCCGGAGCCTGGGGCGGCGGAGCGGCCGGGGCCGGACCCTCGTCGGTCACGATCTTGCCGAAGATATCGTCCAGTTCGTCGTCCAGGCCGGCGCCCAGCAGTCCGCCGGCGCTCGGCATCCCCGCAGGCTTTCCTATCGGAGCCCTGGGGGCCGCCGGGGCTTGGCCCGGCGCGGCAGGCCTGGCCGCAGGTTTGGGCGCCAGGTTGGTAAGCCAGGCGTTGAATTGCCCCGCATCCTTCTGTTTGTCTTCCGGTGGTACCATATATTCAGACCTTTCAAAATTTACAAAAGCATTGATCTATTTAATTTTTATGATTTCAATCGCCCACTGTGATTTATAGCATTCAGGGCACTTTAAATATTTCTTTCCCCATACATGCGGTGTCAGAAAAGCATTTATCATTTTGATGTCAAACTCATGAGTGCAGGCAGGACACCGGTACCCGAATTTATTTGTCTGCCATTTGGCAAGCACCAACAATAGCATAGCGATGAAACCAAGAAATATTACAAGTCCGAATGGCCACTTTAATGGCGCCAAATAAGCACCGCCAACCGCAATCAAAATAAGGGCGAATAAAAGCAACAACAAGTTGGTTCTTTTATCCGTTTCATTATGTTCTCTGTACTGCACCATTTCCTCTTTACCTATCCGCGTAAATCAGTTTCATCCTTTGAATCCGTGTTCCATTATTTCCCCACGCCGCAGCACTTCTTGTACTTCTTCCCGCTGCCGCAGGGGCAGGGGTCGTTGCGCCCCACGTCCGGGCCGGACTTGACCACCGGGGCCTGTTTGGGCCGGCCCTCTTCGTCGCGGGGGATCATTCTCCGGGCGGCCGGGGCCTGGCTGCCGTCCTCGATCGGCCCGGCCGCCTTTGGCGCGGCCAATTCCGGCTTGAAGGCGGTCATGGCCACAGGCCTTGACTGGGGCGGCGCCACGTTCACCGGATGGGCCTTGAACAGCAGTTCGATGGTGGCCGAATCGATGGTATTATTCAGCTCCATGAACATGATATAGCTTTCCTTCTTGTACTCTATCAGGGGATCCTTCTGCCCGTAGGCCCTCAGGCCGATGCCCTCCTTGATGGCGTCCAGGTTGCTCAGATGCTCCCGCCACTTCTCGTCTATGGTCTGCAGCAGGGCAAAGTGCTCGATCCGCCTCATCAGTTCGGACCCCAGACTCTCCTCCTTCTGCCGGTATCGCTCCCGGACCGCTTCTTTGAGGTATTTCTCCAGCGAATCTATGGTCATCCCGTGATACTGGTCCTGGGAGACCGAAAGGTCCATCAGAAAATGCCGGCGCAGTTCGTCCTTGATGCCGCCCCAGTTCCAGTTCTCGGGATATTCCTTTTCATCGGTATCGGCGGCCAGGATGGCATCCACCACCCGGTCCATCATCTCGGCGATCTTATCCTGGAGGTTCTCGTCGGTCAGGGCCTCGTGCCTTATCTGGTAGATGGCCTCGCGCTGCCGGTTCATGATGTCGTCGTATTCCAGCAGGTGCTTGCGGATGTCGAAATTGTGGCCCTCCACCCGTTTTTGAGCGGTGCCGATCTGGCGGGTCAGCAGGGGATGGGTGAGCACCTCGCCCTCCTCGGCCCCCAGCTTCTCCATCACCCCGGCGATGCGCTCCGATCCGAACAGCCGCATCAGGTCGTCCTCCAGCGCCAGGAAGAAGCGGGACGATCCGGGATCGCCCTGCCGCCCGGCCCGGCCCCTCAGCTGCCGGTCTATGCGGCGCGATTCGTGCCGTTCGGTGCCGATGATGTGCAGTCCGCAGGGGACCTTCTCCCGGCACTTGAGCGTTTCGTAATGGGGGCATTGCTCCGGGGAGCCGTCATCGCTGACCAACCGGCAGTGCGGGCTCTTGACCACCCCCGGGCCCAGCTTGATGTCGGTGCCCCGCCCGGCCATGTTGGTGGCGATGGTCACCGCCTTGGGCTGCCCGGCATTGGTGACGATCTCGGCCTCTTTCTGGTGGTGCTTGGCGTTGAGCACCTTGTGATCGATGCCCTTGCGGGCCAGCATCCGGGAGAGGGTCTCCGAGACCTCCACCGACACCGTGCCCACCAGCACCGGACGGCCGGCCAGGTGCATCTGCTCGATCTCGTCGATGACGGCGTTGTATTTTTCGCGCCGGGTCCGGTAGATGACGTCGTCGTAGTCGGAGCGCCGGATGGGCTTGTTGGTGGGCACCACCGCCACGTCCAGCTTGTAGATCTCGAAGAACTCCGAGGCCTCGGTCTCGGCGGTGCCGGTCATGCCGGCCAGCTTGGCATACATCCGGAAATAGTTCTGGATGGTGACGGTGGCCAGGGTCTGGGTCTCCCGCTCGATGGCCACGTTCTCCTTGGCCTCGATGGCCTGGTGCAGGCCGTCGGAATATCTCCGGCCCGCCAGGATCCTCCCGGTGAACTCGTCCACTATCAGCACCTTGCCGTCGCTGACCACGTATTCCACGTCCTTCTCGAACAGGGAATAGGCCCGCAGCAGCTGTCCGATGTTCTGGTTCTTCTCCGACCGCTCGGAGAAGGTCAGCTCCAGCTTGATCCGGGCCTCGGCCTTCTGGGCCTCGCTCAATGATTCGTCGCTGTTGATGCGATGCATCTCCTCGGACATGTCGGGGATGATGAACAGCTCCGGCTCCTTGGGGGAAATGGTCTGGCGCCCCTTCTCGGTCAGGTCCACCACGTGCGATTTCTCGTCGATGGAGTAGAACAGCGGCTCGTCCAGCTCCCACATCTTCTTGTCCCGGATGTAGTCGTTCTCCACCTCCTGCATCAGCCGCTTGTTCTTGCCGTCCTGCAGCAGCTTGGAGAGCTTCTTGTTCTTGGGCCCGCCCCGGTAGGCCTGCAGCAGCTTGATGCCGGCCTGGTACTCCTCGCCCTCGGCCAGCAGTTTCTCGGCCTCGGCGGTGATTCGGTTGACCAGCAGGATCTGGCTCTCCACCAGTCGTTCCACCGGCCGCTTCAGCTGGTCGTAGCGGTGGGTGGAGTGCTCCACCGGACCGGAGATGATCAGCGGGGTGCGGGCCTCGTCGACCAGGATGGAATCCACCTCGTCGATGATGGCGTAATAATGCTCCCGCTGGACGCACTGCTCCAGGCTGCCAGCCATGTTGTCCCGCAGGTAATCAAAGCCGAATTCGTTGTTGGTGCCGTAGACGATGTCGCACTGGTAGGCGTCCCGGCGCTCCTGAGTGCCGGGCTCGGTGTCGTCCAGGCAGCCCACCGTCAGGCCCAGGTATCGGTAGATCTGGCCCATCCACTGGCTGTCGCGCCGGGCCAGGTAGTTGTTGACCGTCACCAGGTGCACCCCGCGCCCGCTTAGGGCGTTCAGGTAGACCGGCATGGTGGCCACCAGGGTCTTGCCCTCGCCAGTGGCCATCTCGGCGATCTTGCCCTGGTGCAGGACTATGCCGCCCAGCAGCTGGACGTCGAAGGGCACCATCTCCCAGGGAAGCTCCATGCCCACCACCGTCCAGCTTTTACCCGTATGGCGGCGGCAGGCCTCCTTGACCGCGGCGAAGGCCTCGGGCAGCAGGTCGTTCAGGATCTCCTGGTCTTCCCGCCCCTGCTGGCGTTCCTGGGCGATCCTAGCCTTGAACTCGGATGTTTTACCCTGAAGATCGGACTCCGAGAGGTTTTTATATTCCTCAAAATACCGGTTGATCTCATCGATCCTGGGCTGGAGTTTTTTGGCATCCCGTTCATACTTGCTGCCGAACAATTGTGTCAGTATCTTCCCGAACATAATATCTTATAACATTCTTAAAATTTAAACACTTATCCAAGCAAATTTAACATAATTTTGGTGATTTTGCAAGCAAATAAGAAGGGGAACGGCCTTTTGACCGGTCCCCTGTTGTTTACAGTTTGTACTTATTCCATGACGCTGTGAAAAACATCCATCACCTTACCAGGAGAATCGGCCTGTTTCAACTGCTGGCGGACGGATTCCCGGCCCATGGCCTGACCTATCAGTTTAAGCACCTTCAGATACCCCTGGATATTCTCCCCGGCCGAGATCATCAGAACGATCTTGACCGGCTGGCGGTCGTCGCAGACATAACCCGGTATGGGTCTCTTGAGCGATATATAGATGATCACCACCTCGTCGGTGGCCGCTCCGGACCGGGAATGCGGTATGGCGACCCCCTGCCCCAGGGTGGTGGGCGAATCCTGCTCCCGGTGCCACAGGCTTTCCAGGAACGCCTCCCGGTCGAATACGTATCCCTTTTCTACCGCCAGATCGACCGCCTTTTCGAACAATTGCTTCTTGTCCGACACCTCGGCTTCCAGCATTATCAGGTCGCTTTTTAAATAATCGGACAGGTTCGGCTGGCGGTTCTCGGCCAGGGAAACGGCGTAATCTATGGCCTTCTCCAGGTCGTCGGGGAAGCTATCGGCGCCAACGTTCTGGATGATCTCCAGCTCGTGCAGGATCTTCCTGACCTCCGGGCGCATCCCGGATATCAGCACCCTCTTTTTTCTGCCCCTCATTTTCTGGATGATGCTCTCCACCGCCTGGGCCCCGGAGGCGTCCACTATGGAGACCCCCTTCATGTCCAGGATCAGGGTGTCCGGCATGGCATTGGTGATCGCTTTGGAAAAGCTTCGAACCGCACCGAAGAACAGCGGGCCCTCGATCCCGAACACCGATATCTTGTGCCGCTGCATGATCTTTTTGGTATCTTCGGAGATGGATGACAGATCCCGTTCCAAAGCCGGGATGATGCCCAGCTGGCTCACCCGGTTGATGAACAGGAAGGTGGCCATCAGCATGCCTATCAGAACGGCGGAGATCAGATCGGCAAAGACCGTCACCAGCATGGTGGTGACAAAGACCAGGGAATCGGCCAGCGGTGTCTTGGGCAGTATTTTTATCGGCTCCCACTCGAACATGCCGACGGCCGCCATCATCAGCACCCCGCTGAGGGCCGCCAGCGGTATCCTGGCGGCAACGGGAGCCAGGGACAGGATAACAACCACCAGGATCAGCCCGCAGATCACTCCGGACAGCTTGGTCTTTCCCCCGGAACGGATGTTGATCATGGTCCGGACTATGGCTCCGGTGCCGGCTATCCCGCCGAACAGGGCGGCCGCCGAATTGCCGATGCCCTGCCCCACCAGCTCCCGGTTGCTGTTATGCTCGGTGTTGGTGACGCTGTCCACCACCACGCTGGCCAGCAGGGTCTCCAGGTACCCCAGCATGGCGATGGCGAACCCGGCCGGGATGGCCCGGTGCCAGCTGGCCCAGCTGGCGTTGGGCCAGGCGGGAAGCTGCAGGACGTTGGGAATGCTGCCGACGATTCCGATGGCCGGCGATCTTATAAAAGCCAAGCTTTTCCAGTCGAAGCTGTACAAAAAGGCCCCGATCCGGTCCCCCAGGAAAAAGGTGATCAATGACCCGAACAAAAGGCCCAGAAACAGTTTGGGAAGCGATCGGTTGATCAAAGGGACGATTATTATGAATGCTATGGTGATCAGGGCCACCAGCGGGGCGCTGAAAAAGGTTTTCAACTGCTGGCTGAAGATCAGGATGGCGATGCCGTTGGTGAAGCCGGAGATCACCGGCTGGGGGATGAAGCTGACGAACTTGCCCAGCTTGAACAGTCCCATGGCTATCTGCAGGATCCCGGCGATCAGGCAGGCCAGCAGCAGGGCGTTGATGTCGTGGAACTGCACGAATATCTGGGTCAGGATCACCGTCATCCCGCCGGTGGGCCCGGTGATCTGCTGCGGCGTGCCGCCGAACAGCGAGGCGAATATTCCGGTGAACACCGCACCGTAAAGCCCGGCCACCGCCCCGCTGGGATCGCCGTTGGTGGCCAGGATGCCGAACCCCAGGGCCAGCGGCAGGGCCACTATGGCCGAGGTCAGCCCCCCGGAGAGATCGCCCTTAAAGCTGGTAAGGTCAAATTTTAGATAGTCCTTGAAATCGAATTCCCGGAAATACTCCGCCGGGTCGAATTTTTTAGCCAATGCCTGGAGCCTCATGGGATGACGCCTTTCTTAATCAAAAAGTTTATGTAGGGACAGCCCGGCCTTCAGATAGGCCCTCTGAATGAAGGACGGATCATAATGTTTACCGAAATAATAATATAACGATCGGCGGTGCTCCTCGGCCATTTTTCGTTTTTCCTGTTCGGTGCTCTTCCCCCAGTAATGGATCAGCTCGGCCCGCGGCACCACCCAGCTCTCCCAGCCCTTCAGATGTGCCCGGTAGCACAGGTCGGTATCCTCCAGGTACATGAATATATTTTCGTCGAACGGACCGACATCGTCAAGCATCTCCCTGCGCATTATCATGCAGACCCCGCCCAGGGCCTCCACTCTGCGGGGCTGGTCCAGAGAGATGTCCTGCTGCAGGTATTTTTTAGAACCCGGGTTGTCCGCCCAGAGTGACGATAAAGGGGATTTTCGGGCAAAAAGAATATTGCCGTAAGTGGGAAATCTTCGGAATGTCGGCTGAAGAGTCCCATCTTCATTCAGAACCTTGGGGCCGGCCAGTCCCGCCTTCGGGGTGTGATCCATGAATTCTATCAAAGATTGAAACAGGCCCTTTCTTATGACCGTATCGGGATTGAGGATCATCAGGTAACGCCCGGAGGAAACAGCCATCCCCTGATTGCAGGCCCGCCCAAAACCGCGATTATCGGGGTTCTTGATCAATTTGACATCGGGGAAACCTGCCGATATTGCTTCAGCGCTGCCGTCGCTGGAGGCGTTGTCCACAACGATCAGTTCCAGCCCCTTGTCCGGCCAGGGCCACTGGGAGCGGACCGATTGCAGGCACTGTTTCAGCAGCTCCCGGACGTTCCGGTTGACTATTATTACGCTCAGTTCGATCATTTTCATCCCTAAAGAAAATAGAGACGAATGTTTCCGTCTCTAAAATATTGTCTAAAAGCTGTGCTGGTTATAAGCGGCCCAACAGGCGAATCAGCTGCAGGCGCCATACCATCCAGACCGCCTCGTAGATGATCTTCCGGGACATCTTGGACTGCCCCACTTTGCGCTCCTCGAAGATGATGGGCACCTCCACCACCTTGAATTTCTTGTAATAGGCGTTGAAATGCATCTCTATCTGGAAGGCATAACCGTTGGATTTTATCCGGTCCAGGTTGATGGCCTCCAGCACCCGGCGGCGGTAGCATTTGAATCCGCTGGTCAGGTCCCGCACCGGCACCCCGGTAATGATCCGGGCGTATATGTTGGCGAAGTAGGACAGCAGCAGCCTCTTAAGGGGCCAGTTGACCACGTTCACCCCGTTCAGGTAGCGGGAGCCGATCACCAGATCGTATTCCTTGATCTTCTCCAGGAAGACCGCCAGGGTCTTGGGCGGGTGGGAGAAGTCGGCGTCCATCTCGCAGACCAGATCGCATTTGTGCTCCAGCGCCCACTTGAAACCGGTGACGTAGGCGGTGCCCAGGCCCATCTTGCCCGGCCGGTGGATCGCCTGGACCCTGGGGTTTCGGGCCGCGATATCATCGACGATCTGGCCGGTGCCGTCCGGCGAATTGTCGTCAATGATCAGCACGCTGATGATCGGATCGATCGACAATATCTGCTCGATGATCGGGGTGATGTTACCTTTTTCGTTGTAGGTCGGAATGATCACCAGACAATTCATTTCTTTCTCCCAATGATCGCCAATGCTGTTATCCCGGAAAGGATCATTATAGCAGAAATTATGCTGATTGTTAACCCTAATATGAAATATTTCGAATGGTATTTGAATTCAATCCGGTGCCTTCCCGCCGGGACCGGGACCGCCCGAAAGGTGTAATTGGCCCGGAAAACCCTGGCCGGAGACCCGTCGATGAAGGCCTGCCAGGCCGGGTAGTGGTTGTCGCTGAAGACCAGGATGCCGGGCTTGTCGGCCTCGGCGGTCATCAGCACTTGATTGGGCTGGTAGGAATCGATGACCACCTGGCCGGCCACATTTTCCGAGGGAATAAAATCAGCCGGATCCTCCTCCAATATGACCGATTTCGAGGGGTCGAAATCCGGTTGTTTCATCCGGTCCAGAATGCCGTCGCCCTGGGCAATATTTTCATAACGACCCACTATCCAGGCCCGGGGGAGGACGGCCTGATTTTTGAATATCTTCACCCGTCCGTTATAACAGGAATCGGCCAGCACGAAGCTGGGATGGTTCACCGGCTGCTGCATCAGCAGATATTTTACGTTGAGGATGTTGAGAAATGCCGGCGCCTGGAAGAGATTGTGGAAGTCGGGAAGCAGCCTTTTGGGATCGGTGCCCACGAATTCGCCGTACCGTTTCAGGGGGTTGGGATGCTCCCCCCCCACCGTCTGCACCCCGAACAGCGAGAGGTAGTTGCCCTGCTGGTGAACCTGCAGGGGCCAGGTCCGGTGGATGCCGGCGTCTTTCTCCAGGGTCCGGACCACCTCATCCTTGGCGAAATATTCCTCCGGCCCGGCTACGATCTTGATGAATTTGGCATCAACCCGCCATAGCTCGAGGAAGATCAACAACGCAATTGCAATTGACCACCACCTGAAGGGCAGTCGTTTTCTGGTCAGCAGCACCGTAAGGATGGCGCCGGCAGCCAGGAAGGCGTAGGCGATCCAGAAGCCCCCGACCATCTCGGGAAAGCCCTGCCACAGGGCCTGGGCGCCCCATCCCTTGGCGGCAAATGCGGAGAGCAGGGAGGTCATTCCATCCTTGGCCGCAGAGAACATGATGCCGAAAAGCAACACCATTCCCAGGGCGACCAACAGCCCATTATGCATTTTCTCCTTATACTCCCCGTTAATCAGGGACTGAATGCCCATTGCCATCAGGACCACGGTGGCAAAGGAAAACACATTGAATATCATGGCCGGACTGCGGAATTTGGCCATGCCCGGTACAAGATAATAGATCAGGTAATACAGCGGAGTGAATCCGCCAAAAGCAACAATTAAGGCAAAGCCCCCCAGGCCCAGGAAGAATATCTTCAATTTCTTTCTTCTGCTGTATAACAATCCCAGCAGGGCCAGCAAGAACGGAATGACCCCGAGGAATTCGGTATGAAGTTTAAGGTCCCTCCTGCCCCAATACCAATGGGTCGGTCCCTGCTCGGAGTTCTTGTCTATCATGCCGGAGAACTCCGGCCAGACGATATTGACTATCTCCTCCGGCGGCATGGAATATGAGGTGGCGAATTGGTATCCCTTGTCCTGTCCCCGGGGGGAGAATTTCAGGTAATGGTTCAAGGGAATGGCCTGCACGGCATACAGGGAAAAACCAAAACCAAGGATTATCGCACCCCTGATCAGGCCGGACGATAAAACTTTTTTCAACGGCAGGCCGTTCTGGTGCCTGGAGTACAATCTTGCCACAGCAAAGAAGAACCCGGTGATCAGCAGGTAATAGGTCATCTGGACGTGGGGGGAAAGCAGTGCCAAACCTATCACCAGCGCCGAGCATAGCGACCACAGCAGCCATTTCTTCCAGACATCCGACTCTATCGATCTGTAGATGAACAGCAGCAGCCAGGGCAGCAGACTGGATACGATGATCTTCCCGTCGTGGCCGGCATATATCAGGCTGACCATGGCCCCGGTGAACATATAGGCGATGCCGGACAGGAATGAGGCCGTGCCGGAGAACCTGAGGCTGCGCAGGAATAGGTAGGTCCCGAACCCGGCCAGGCAGACATGGATGAAATAGTTCCAGGCTGTCATCTGATGGGCCGGCATAAAAAATCTTAAAATCAGCGACGTTGGATAAAAAAGATCTCCCGCCACAGCATCCACATAAGGCAAGCCACCAAAAACATCGGGGTACCATAGCGGAAATTGGTGCAAATTGTTTATGACATGAGCGGCAAAACTACGGCTCATAAAAGCACCGGCTACGAAATCGGTGCCAAAAACCATAAAATTGGATAAAAGACCCTTGCCGAACAGTACTCCGGCAAATATTGTCATTATCAATAATGCCGTCCAGGGTTTATCAAATATATCGCTATAATGAATGTCTTTGGGTGTTTCTTTTATAGCGTCTTTTAATTGTTTTTTCTTCATAGTGGTTTACTTTATTATTGTTTTCTAAATTTCAATCCAATAAGAGCCATAATTATCTCGAACAGGGTCATCCACAATCTTGCCAGAGCGGAAAGAATAATAGCAATCGGTAGCGGCATATAAAACTTAGAAAGAACCGTCAAGGCCCCTTCCCGTACGCCAAGCCCTCCAGGCGCAATAAAGCTTAAGAAACCCACCGCCCAAGAACCGTTGTATATGCCGATGATATCGGGAAGCAACCGATACTCGATGCTATAGAAAGATCGTATCAACAAGAAGAACGCGCCTCCCTGAATGATAGCGGATATGGCGAACAAGCAAAAAGCCTTGAAAAGGTGGGCTTGTTTTATTTCAAGCTTGATCTCCTTTTTCAAGAACCTGCTGGCCAGCCATTTTAAAGAGATTGGCAAAAGTGGTGAAAAAAACACTGCCAGGGCAAAAGGGATCGGAATCAGCAGATACCATATCCAAAAAGGCAGGCCGTGTTTTATTAGAAACGGCAAGCTGAAGCAAAAGGCGGTCAGAGAACCTAATAACAGGGCCGTCATTTCCAAGATCATTGCCGTACCGCTGATCTTCTCTGAAATCCCTTCGGCTTTGCATAAATAAACCCTTCCACCTATCGACCAGATGTGCCCTGGTATATATTTTGCCAAATAAGAGCCGGTTATAACCCACCAGGACTTGCGAAATCCCATACCGCCGCCCAGAGCCTTTAAGATATGCTGCCAGGCTATTACCGAGCAGAAAAAGGAGCCGGCCAGCCCGACAAAAGAAAGAAGGACAAGAATATAGTTAAGTTTTATTTTATCAAAAGGGATATCATTCCAAGTAAAATATAGTTTCCGACTCAGGTAAATTATGATTATTGAGACCAAAAGCAAGCCTATTGCTTTTGACAGAAATCTTAATGTCTTTTTTTCTATTAACATCATACGTCGTACAATTATTTACTTGATCTCGGCTCAGCCACGACCAGTATATCATAACAAAACCCCGGGCGTTTGGAAAAATATCTTTGCAGGGCTCTGATTGGAATAAAGCCCAGCTTCCCTCTAACATGGATGATGTTGAAATATTTGTCACAGATCTCCATCAGTTCCGTCAGAGATAATTCCGTATAATGTGTCGGATCAGGGGACTTCCCGCCGAACCAGGACCAAAGCTGGACGACATACTTATAAACCACCTTATTGGGCGTTGTCAGGACCAGCCGTCCGTTGGGCTTAAGAATCCTGATGAATTCTCTTAACGCCTCCTCCTGGGCCTGTTTGTTTGGCAGATGCTCCAGGACCTCAACGAATAATATCGTATCAAAAGAATTATCCTTAAATGGCAGGACCAATGCGTCACATTCAGCCAGCCTTCGATTGATCGATTTTATTTTTTTTAATCTTGTATGCGACAGGTCCGCTGAAATGACGTTTAAGCCTTTTTTAATTAAGGGAATGCTAAATGCTCCATCACCGCTGCCCAGATCAAGGATATCACCGGCAGCATAAGATAGAATATCTCCAACCCAGTCTGAATACTTCGAAGCATTATATTCCCTGGATTGTGCTTCGCTTTCTATCAACTCTTTTCTTGCATCAACGGACATATTCACCTAATATCATAATCGTTTGCAATAATATCATAATACAACAACTTACGTCAATAAAAAAGGCATGCCGCAAAAGCATGCCTTTTTCACTCATAACTGACCTTATTTTATGAATGGTATTGTTTTTGTGTATGTTTTATTGGCAATGCTCATTCTGCAAATATAAATTCCCGCAGATACTTTGTTTTGCCCAGCGTTTATCCCCTCCCATTTTATTGCATGGCTACCGGCTGGTTTAACTTCATCACATATTAATTTTATCAACCGCCCCGTGATATTATAAATGGCAATTTTGACTTTTTGGCTGCTATTAAGATTGTATTTTATATTTGCTCCTTTAAAATTGGGCAGCAAATTAAATTCTATCCTGTCATTATTGTTGTTAAATAAACCTGAGATACCCGAAGCCAAGGTGTAATCTATCGACACTTCTTCTATAACCGGTGATTCAAAATATTTATTTGCAGTGGATGTCAGCTTATATTGTACATATTTGGAATTAGGAATGCTGGTCTTGGCTCCCTTTGCAGCAACATCCATCCACATCGACCAGCTTCCGTCTTCCGGATCGGTTGTATTCCCGGATCTTAGTGAAACTGACAAACCGGTGCTGTCTGGTGCTTGGGCTGTCCAATTTACACTTCCCCATTCATAAATATTCAGGCCGTCACCGAATACCGAAGACCCGTATATCTCGGTATCGCCTTTATTGTGAACATTGCCATTATCTTTTGTGGAAATATGGCCATAGGAAGAAGGAAGGGAATCGTAACTTAGATACCCTGTTTTAGAAACACCGTGAAAAATGTAACTCCATCCCCCGTAACTGTTGGTGATCAAAACGTCATTGACGCTATTATTTGATATTTTTCCCACCAGTGCGCCATGGGCCCCGTTGGTGGGAAGTTCGGTTCGAGAGGTAAAATTTGGCCCCCAATAAACATATGAATTGATCTTGTGCGACACATCGTTATACCAATTGGCAAAGATTATATCGTTATCGCCATCCCGGTCAAGATCTACGATCGTGTTCCCAATGGCAGAATGGGTTTCAAGCTCTTTTCGCGGCCTGGTTTTAAATCCTGTGGCACTTCCCCAATAAATATAAGAATTGATATTGTAGGTTGATCCATTATGGTGATTACTGAATACTATGTCGAGCCAGCCGTCCTTGTCAACATCACCGATAGAAACACAGTATGTGCCGTATGTTTCCAGCGAGTCCTTGGAATTATTATTATAAAATATGGAATCCTGTATTTTCTGGCCATAATAGATGTACGACGGAATACTGAATGTAAACCCACCTGCTGGGGGGTAACTACCCTGTTTATTTGGAACCACAATATCCAAAATGCCATCTTTATTCAAATCTGCCACAGCTATATCAGATGAACTAAAACCGCCAAGGGTTGTTCTGTTAAAACTCCGCCGGTTGTGTTTATTGCCCCAAAATATATACACCTCCGTGTTATACATGCTCGAAACCAGAAGATCAAGCGCACCGTCATGATTCAAATCAGCCAGGCAGTTGCCGTGCCCGCCAGAGGTCTGAAGCAACGTTGTGTCGCCGTTTGTAAAACCATTCTTACTTCCCCAGTAAATTGTAGAAAAGCTCCCGTAAAAATTACTTATCAATATATCAAGATTGCCATCCCTGTCAATGTCGTCAATGGAATTTCCCGTTGAACCATTGGATGGAAGATATTGGCAGCTATCGCTGGAATAGGTCCAGTCATGTTTTCCCCAATAGATGTAAGTACTGGAACCCTCAAGGTTACAGATCACCAGATCCGCCCTTCCATCCTTATTGAGGTCATAAAGAGCACCCGGGGCAGTTTTAATACACCCGCTGTCGGATCCGTCGGTGGAGGTGAAAACATTGGCGTTGAAGTCGCCGTCGGCGAAATCGGCCTGGCTGGCCTCACGCCAGGTTCCGGCCCATGCATTGTGACCGGCTACAAATAAACAGGCCATAATGATGACCACCGCTATCTTTTTCATTGTTTTGCTCCAAGCATTATTTTTCAGAGTATGACCATTTATACTAGAAATATACTCCTAATAATATCCTGTGTCAAGAAAAAAATAAATATTTTTATCCGAAGACTTTTTTATAAACCGCCAAGGTCTCTTCCGCGGTATTGCCCCAGCTGAACCTTTTGGCCCGGGACAGTCCCTTTTGGGTCAATTTCCCAGACAACTGGCCGTTCTCCAGAACCTCCAGAATCTTGTTCTTCAGCGATTCCTGGTCGGTGGGATCGATCATTATCCCGGCACCCCCGGCCACTTCGGGCAGGGAGGTGGTGTTGGAGGTTATCACCGGGCAGCCCGAGGCCATGGCTTCCAGCACCGGCAGGCCGAATCCCTCGTATAACGAAGGAAAGGCCAGGATATCCGAGGCGGCGTAATAAAACGGCAGATCGTCACCTGGGATATTATCCCTGACCAGGACCCTGCCGGAAAGGTCATTCGATGACAGGTAGACCTGATCCGATTTCGATATCCGCCCCACCTTTATCAGGACGACGTCCTTTCGGACCTTTGCCAGTTGACGGAAGGCCTTCAATACCGTGATGAAATTTTTCCGGGGGGCAGGGGTCCCGACATGAAGTATTATCCTGTCGTCTACCGCCAGGCCCAGTTTCTGCCGGCATTCTGCCTTGTCCCGGGGATGGTATTCCGGGGAGACCCCCAGCATGACGGGCGTGATCTTATCCGGATCTATCCGGTAGATCCTGACCAGGTCATCCTTGGTAGCCTGGGAGATGGAGATGATGTGGTCGGCTTTTTTTAGGCCCGAATATAATATCCGGCGCCAGTATTTTTCCAGGAGCGAGTCCGGCATTATAAGCGGGATCAGGTCCAGGCAGGTTATTATCCGTCTTTTGCCGGGCTTGAGGAAGGATAGGTTCTGGCTGAGGATATGGATGTTTTCGCCGTGGGCATAGGCCCGGCTGCAATTTTTCCAGAAAAGAGGCCTGGCGGCCGATTTAGCTGCCTTAAGTCTGCTGTCCAGGCCGTTTTTGCCGTAAAAATCACAGGAGCCGCCCTGGTAATTATAATGGACAAATCTTATGCCGGGCTGGCCCTTTAAGGCCCGGTGCAGATTCCAGGCATATACCCCGGCTCCGCTGTGTTCCGGTTGATCGTTGATGAGGTCTACATTCATGCGACCCGATCTTCCCTTGTTAAGTTTAAATAAAAAACGGGCGGTCAAAGCCGCCCCGTGATCAGGACCTTCTAGATCTCCAGCGACAGATCCAGCCTCATGGGATGGCCCAGACCGGGGAAAGGCGTATAGGCATAGTCTATGGAATATTTTTTGTATCTGATGCCGAAGCCGGCGCCCAGGCCGGCAAAGTCGTCCAGATCCGACCCGTTCTGGATGTTCCCCAGGCTCCCGTTGTATCCCAGCCTGAGGGACAGATGTTTCATAAAGTTCAGCTCCGTGCCGAAATTCATTTTAAAGGGATTGTCGACGGCCTTGTTGCCGGCCAGCAAAATGACCAGCCGGTCGGAGAATGGCCGGTACTCCATTCCGGCCCGCACCGTCAAAGGCATCTTCTCCTTGGTGGCGACGAAAGCCTTGGCCGCCATTCCGAGGTTGTTGACCGACAACCCCAGTTTCAGGCTGGTTCCGTAGTTCCGTTTCTTTTTGGCCATAAAAATCTTTTGAGCCACCGTGGCCGGGTCCAGCTGATAGATGCAGCCCAGGTCGACCGCCCCGCCGGCCGCCGAATAATCCAGGGTCTGGTCGTAGATGCCCTTGAGGCTGGCGCCGGCGTAAATATCCTTAAGCAGCTCCCGGCCATAACTGGCCTGGAGGACAAAGGACGAGTAGCTAAAATCCCCCAGCCCCGCTCCGGTGGGATCTAAAAGAGTGGTCTGTTTGATATCTCCGCTGTTCAGGTAGGACAATGACAGTCCGGCGGTGGATCTCTCCTTTAGGGGATGTATATAAGTGACATTGCCGATCTGGATATCGGCAATATAGTTGACATATCCGGCCGAGATCTTTTTGGCATTGCAGTAGGGCAGGGCCCCCGGATTGTACAAAATGCATGAGGCGTCCCCACCCATGGCCACGGTGGCCTCGCCCAGTGAGGCCGGCAGGGCCTTGACCGGCACCCGCAGGAAAGAGAACCCGCTGTCCTCGGCCCGGACCGGCAGGGCGGCGGCCAAAATAAAGCCCGTCAATATGATGATCTTTTTGATCATTCCTTGATATCCCCCTGGTTATTGGGCGACAAGAAGAACACCTTCTGCCAGCGGTCGTCCGAATCGATGATCTGGCTGTTGTCGAAATTGAACGACGGGCGGGCCAGCACCGAGGCAAACTCCTGGCGGTGCATCCACAGCCAGTCCTGAACCTCCTCGTGCTCCAGGTTGTTCAAAAAATGCACGAACTCCTCCAGGGCAAACCCGCTCTGAGACCGGCTCTCGAACCAGGCCTCGATCTCGGAACTGTCCAGGCTGGACAGCAGTTCGAACAGATCGCCCCAGTCCTTCTCCAAACCGATGGTATTTCTACTATAGCTTTTGAAATAGGTCATTATATCCTCAATGGTGTGAATGATTCCGGTCTAATGTTACCCGAAAAGCAGCCGATTGTCAACCTAACCGTAATCCAATATAAATGAGGCTTTATTGCCGGGATACGGTATTAAGCCCTTTCTTGCTGTTGTGGCGGGGATGTTTGGCCACGGCTCCTATGGCGTTGACCAGCGCGGCAATGACCTGCACCTTCAACTGTGAGGTGGACATGTTGACCATGGTATGTATATGCCCCCCCTCGCTGGCAACATAGTGGGATGGGAGCTTATTAAGGGCAAAGGCCATGATATCCAGCTGACAGGTGCGGCAGTGGCAAAGGTCGCCCCGGGCCAGCAATACATTTTTCAGCTCCTCTTTTACCAGCTTTTCGGTATAATTGGTGAGCTTTGCCATCGGTCTCTCCTTTTGTTTTTATTTGGCCCGGCCCAGCAGGGCGGCCCCTATCTGGCTGGCATGAAAATTTATCCGTTCGAAATCGCTCAGCAGGTCCAGATGCATGGTGCTGGTCTCCCGGGATTCCTTGAATCCCGCCTGCAGCCTTCCCAAGTGCTTTTTGTAAAGCTCCTTTTTCAGCGCCAGCACCTGATCCTTGCGGTTATGGGCATTTCTGGCCAGCTCCAAGTCGCCGGAGGCCAGGGCCCCTATGGCCAGGTCCAGGGTGGCCAGGGTTTCCCGGTAGAGCGATCTGATCTCATCCAGCCCTCCCTCGGAAAAGGCCAGATGCTGTTCGATCTTCTTGGCGGCATGTCCCATGATGTTCTTGCTGATGACATCGCCGATATTCTCGATATCATTGACGATATACAGCAGCTCCACCCCGCGGCTGGACTGGTCGCCGGAGAGGTCCTCCTGGGTTATCTTCACCACGAAGGGGGTTATGGCCTCCTCCAGCAGGTCCACCTTGTCGTCGTCGGCCACCAGCTGGTTTCTCAGGCAGATGTCGTTCTTCTCCAGAACCTCACAGGAGCGGACCAGCATATCCCTGACCAGGTCGGCCATTCTCAGCAACTCCTGGGATACTTGGCCGATGGCCAGCGAGGGCGTCTCCAGAGCCCGGTCGTCAAGATATTTTGGGGCAAATGTTTTTTGCTCGGGGGAGACCATCGGGATCATCTGGTTGAGGAATTTTCCGAAGGGCTTAAGCCAGGGCAGAAAAAGCAGCGAGGCCAGGACGTTGAAAATGGTGTGGGCATTGGCTATCTGCCTGGCGGCATCGCCCCCGAACCTCTGGACCAAGGCTATAAAAGGAGCGATGAAGATCAGGGCTGCGATCCCGGCCAGGACCTTGAAGATGGTGTGGCCCCAGGCCACCTTGATCGATTCCTGATTGCCGCCCCAGGCCGCCATCAGTGCCGCTCCGCAGGTGCCGATGTTGGCCCCGATGATTATGGGCATGGCGGCCGGCAGGGCTATCAGGTCCTGAAAGGCCAGGGTCAGCATTATCCCGATGGTGACGGCCGAGGACCTCACCAGCAGGGTGAACATCACCCCGATCAGCACCCCCAGCAGCGGGAGGGAGCCCATCCCGGCGAACAGGGCCAGGAACCAGGGCATGGATTTCAGGGGCAGCAGCGAATCGGCGGTCAGCTTCATGCCGAAGAAAATAAGGCCGAAGCCGAACACTATCTGGGGATAATATCTCCAGGGTCGCTTTCCGGCTATCATCATGGCCAGGAATCCCGCCACCACCAGGGCCAGGCAGTAGTCGGACAGTTTGAAGGCGATCAGCTGGACGGTGATGGTGGTCCCGATATCGGCCCCCAGGATCACCCCCAGCACCTGGCTTAAGGATACCAGTCCGGCGTTGGTCAGGGACACCAGCATCACGGTGGTGGCGGTGGATGATTGAACGATGGCCGTCACCAGTATCCCCACCCCCAGGCCCTTAAAGCGGTTGTCGGTCAGGCTCCACAGCATCTGCTTCAGCTTGGTGCCGGCGGCCTTCTGCAGACCCCGGGAGCAGAATCTGATGCCGAACATAAAGAGCACCAGGCCGCCGACGGCCCCCAGCAATGATATCAGCCACCAGTGGTTCTGGTAGGAGTTGAAAGAAAAGGTGACCGCCTTTTTGGGGTTGGCGGCCAGGTGCGCCTGAACGTAGATGGTCTCCAGCTGCTTATGGGGAATGATCCGGGAGATGGCATTGCCCTTGAGGTCGGAGGCCGCCGTATCGGGTTCCAGCTGGGCGGTGCCCTCCCCCACCGGAACGAAGACCACCCTGGCCCCGGCCACCGGCCGGCCCCGGGCATCGGTGATCTGCACCACCAGGGGATGGCCGGCCGGCTTCCCGATGGTCACCGCCTGGCGGTCGCCGGAGACATCCCTGCCCAGAGCGTCCACCGCCTTGCTGATGCGGTGGTTGGCCCCCCACAGCGGCATTGAAAAAAGCGATGCCGCCAGGCCCAACAGCAGTATTTTTGGGATCCGGCTCACTCGGCCAGGTTGACCTCTATCACAAAGATCCCTTTATATCCCAGGGCCTTGGCCCGGCTCTTGAGATTATCGGCGTCCTGGCGGGTAAGGTTGTTTCCCACCTGGACCTTGTAATAGGGCTCGGCCTCGGAGACGTAGACCTGTTGGTCGCCGAACTTCCACCGGGCGTCCTCGGCCACCTTGCGGGCGTTCTCCAGGGTGGACGAGGCGAATATCTGGACCCTCCAGCCCCAGACGCTCTGGACCGCCCCCTTGCTGCCAACATACTGGCTCCCCGGGGCCTCCGGGGCCGGAGGGGCCGGGGTGACCTCGGTGAACGGCTCCTTGGCCGGCTCCTGGACAACCGGCTCCTTGACCGGCTCCGGCACCGCCGGTTTTTGGGCGGAGCATCCCGCCAGAGCCGCCAGGATCAGGACAATTGATAAATGTTTGATCTTCATTCAAGCCTCCTTCGCCCATGAAAATTGTTTATAGATATCCCTTAAGGTCCTGGTTGGCCCTTACCTGCTCCAGCAGTTTCCTTACCTCCTGGGCCTGGGCCCGGGGGCAGACCATCACCGCGTTCCCCGATTTGACGATGATCAGGTCGTTGACCCCCACCGCCGCCACCAGGCCCTCATCGCACAGGGCGATATTGTCCCGGCAATCCAGCATTTCCACCTGGCCCAGTTTTATGTTGCCCCGCTCATCCCGGGGATGGAACCTCTCCAGGGCCTCCCAAGATCCCAGGTCGTCCCAGCCGAACTCCCCCTTGATCACCGCCACCTTGTCGGCCTTTTCCATGATCCCGTAGTCGATGGATATCTTCTCCACCGCCTGGTAGAATTCGGAGAACTTCTCAGTGCCGGCCGCCAGGCCGCCCTGGGCCTGCCACTCCATCAGCTGCCCGTGGAGTTTGGGCAGGTGCTGTTTGAAGCTCTGCAGGATGGCGGCCGCCCTCCAGATGAAGATCCCGCCGTTCCAGTAAAAATACCCGCTGCGAAAGAACCGGTTGGCGGTGTCCCTATCCGGCTTCTCCCGGAAACTTTTGACCATGAAGCAGGGGATCCGGCAATTCGGCAGGACCTCCCCCCGCTCGATGTATCCGTAGCCGGTCTCGGGCCGGTCGGGCTTGAGCCCGATGGTGACCAGGTAGCCCTCTTCGGCCAGCTCCACGCCCTGCAACAGCACCTGACGGAACATCTCGACATCGACTATATGGTGATCGGACGGCAGCACCATCATCACCCCGGAGGGGTCTTCTTTGAAGATCTCGGCCGCCGCCACCGCGATGGCCGGGGCGGTATTGCGCCCCATCGGCTCGCCGATCAGCCTGACTTCCCTTATCCCGCTCTGCCTGATGGGATCGATCAGGTCGGCGCTGGTCACCACCCACTGCCTCTCCCGGCTGGTCAGGGGCTCCACCCGATCCAGGGTCTCCTGCAGCATGCTGTCCCGGCCGGCCAGGGCCAGCAGCTGTTTGGGTTTGTTCTCCCGGCTTTTGGGCCAGAATCTCTCTCCTTTGCCCCCGGCCAGGACCACGGCATAGATGTTGCTCATTTTACCTTTTCAGCTGATTTGTTGGTTCTTTATCATGGCCGCCAGCAGGGGCAGCATTATCTCATGGTGGCCGGTGATGGAATACCCCTGGCCGCCGCAGGAGATCGGGCGGCGGACCACGTTGAGGTTGGGGCGGTAGTGCTGGATCATGTCGAAGTTGGCGGTGGTGAAGTTTTTGGCCGGATGCCCCAGGTTGCGGGCCACGGTCAGGGCCTTTAAAAAGACCTCCGGCAGGATCACCGACGACCCCAGGTTGATGACCACCCCGCCGGACAGCTTCGAGACCTCTTCCGCCAGTATCCGGAAATCCCGGTGGCTGGCGCTGCCGATGGCCGCCCCGTCGGCCGAGGGATGCTGGTGGATGATGTCGGTGCCCAGCGCCACATGGACCGTAACCGGTATTTTCAGGCGGTAGCCCTCGGCCAGCAGGCTGTGGTTGATGAAAGGGAATCTCCCCTCGTTCAGCATCAGCCCCAGGGTTTCGCCGAAGCCCAGATCCTGGGCATCGCCCTGGATCACCGCACCGTTGATCAGGTCGGCCGTCTCCCGGGCCATGCCGAAGGACCCGTCCTCCAGCCCTATTTGGACATCCTCCGAGGTCCGCCCCCAGCAGGCCAGCTCGAAATCGTGGATGGCCCCGGCCCCGTTGGTGGCCAGGCCGGTGATGAAGCCCCTTTTCATCAGGTCGATGATCACCGGGTTCAGTCCGCATTTTACGGGGTGGGCCCCCATCATCAGGAGCACCGGGCGCTTTTTGCGGCGGGCCGTATTTACGGCCGCCGCAATTTCCCGCAGGTCGCGGGCCCTGAGAACGTCCGGCAGGCCCTTGATGAAATCCTTCAGCGGCCTGGCGGGATCGGGCACGCCGGCCAGATTGCCCTTGCCCACCTTGCTTTTGCGCTTGGCAATGGAATACCGCTTGACCTTCGTCAGGTCGGCCTCGGGGTATCTTCCCATATCGTTCCTGAAATAATTATTATTTTTCGGTGATGCCGGGGCTGTATTCCTTGAGCACCGCGTTGATGGAGCCGATCAGGATCTTGCTCTTCATCAGCACCGGGATCTTCCGCTCGTCATTGGTCAGCCACACCAACAGCCGGCCCTGGTTCTCGAACAGCCCCGGGGTCCTCAGGACCGGCTCCACCAGCAGGCACTCCACCTTGCCGAAGATGGTCTTGATCTTCTCTTTTTTGTAGACCTTGACCTCCAGGGGGTAATTCTTCTTGTCGGTGTGGTTGTCTATGTAGATCGACTTCCCCACCTCCAGCGGGAAAAGCCGGGCCCAGTACAGCGAGATCAGTATGTCCTTGGCCTCCGGGAACAGATCCACCTCCTGGCCGGTGCTGTAAATGGCCTTTCTTTTCTCCTGGTCGAACTCCACCGATTCCTGATGGTGATAGCCGCCCTCGTTGAGCATCTTCTGGTAACGCAGGGAGTACAGCTTCTCGTGGTCCACGAACGATTCTATCCGATCGTGCACCCGGTAGAAGAAGGAGAAAGTGGGATTGGACCAGGTTTCGTTGACGATGTGATAGGCCCGCCGGTCCCGGGCCCAGGTCAGTTCGCTGTCCACCCGCATGAATGAGGTGCCGGCTTTGATGAAGGTTATTCCGGCGCCCTTCCATTCGATGGAATAGGTCATCTTCTCGCCGCGTTTCAGTTTTTTCCCGGAGATGGTGGATCTCAGTGTATCCGCCACCGGCAGGTCTGCCCAGGCGATATTTGACAATCCCAGGAACGTTATCAAGCAGAGTAAAGTACTAATGCCTTTTGATGATCTCATAATGCAACGCTTATTCTCTATTATCGTTTTCGGTCAATGACCGGGTTTATTTTCGAATAGACCTCGTCAACCGTTATCTTCTCCATGCAATCGTATTGGGGGCATTTCCGGCCGGTGCATTTTCGGCATAATCCCACCGGAGGAATAAGCGTTGAATGCCCCGGACCATACGGCCCCCAGCGCTTGGGATGGCAGGGGATCATCGGGCAGTACAGGCCGATCACCCTGGTCTTCACCGCCGTGGCGATATGCAGCGGCCCGGTGCTGTTGGATACCATCGATTCTGCCTGCGACAGAAAGGCCGCCAGCTGCGGCAGGGACAGGCCCGACACCCAGGCCGGTTGGGTTTTAAGATGAGTCTGCAGTTTTTCTTTGAGGTGTTCTTCCCCCGGCCCCAGGGTAACGACTATATTTGAATTTTGAGATTTGAGATTTGAAATTTTAATTTTATCAATAAGCTCGGCAAACTTTTGGAGCGGCCAATCCCTGGCCGATCCGCCGCTGCCGGGGTGTATGGCCATGAACGGCCGGTTGATGTCGATGGTCCCGGACAGTTTCCTGGCCGCCCGTTCTTTAAGCTCCGGCGGGATGGATATCTCCGGCAGGTATTCTTTGCCCTCGCCGGAAGGCAAGCCCAGCCCGGTTCTCACCAGGTCCAGATTGTGCTCCAGTTCGTGCTTCAGGCTGAATTTGCGGTGCTGTTTCACCCGGCGGTTGAACAGCAGGCTGTACCATCGGTAGGCCGTCCCGATCCTGACCGGGATCCCGGCCAGCCGCAGGGCCCAGGCCAGCCGTCCGGTGGGATGCAGCAGTATGGCCGCATCGAAAGCATGGGCCTTGAGGATCTTGGCCAACCCCCGGGCGCTTAAGGCTGGATCGTCATTGATCACCTCATCGACCGATCTTGAGAGCGCGATCAGCGGGGCGGTGTATTCCCGGGCCAGAAATGTTATCCGGCAGCCGGGATACAGATCCTTTAAAAGAGCGGCGGCGGGCAGCGACAGGACCACGTCCCCGATCCGGTCGGTCCTTACCAGCAGTATGTTTTTATATGTTCTATCAGACAATTTATTGAAGAAATATTTTAATTTCAACCTCACCCTTCCCTCTCCTAAAGCATTAGGAGAGGGGGTGGTCAACGATTTATCTTTAGATGATTATACCCCTTCTTGGCCGCCTTGAAGATGGCCCCCAGGTCCAGATCTTTTACGCATTCCAGGCTGTCGCAGGATCTCTTCCAGCAGGGGCTGCAGTCCAGGTCGGGAACGATCTTCTCCCCCCGGCCGAACAGCTCTATCTCGCTGGCGCAGGACAGCCCGAACCACACCACCACCTGCTTTTTGAGGGCGATGGCCATGTGCATGGCCGAGGTGTCCCCGGTGATGACAAGATCGCAGGCGTCCACGTAGACCATGCCCCGGCGGATGCCCTGGTCGGTGGGGCTGTTGATGATGAAGGCCCCGGCCCGGTCCTTGATCTCCTTGTTGCGCTGGCTCTCGGCCTTGCCGCCCAGCAGCATTATCCGGGCATTGGGCAGCTCGTTCTGGATCCGGCCGATCAGCTCCAGATGCTGTTCGACGGTCATCTTCTTGTTGGGAAACAGGTCGGAGCAACCGGTGTTGAAGCCGATGACGATATCGTTCTTCCCGATCCCGTTGTCCAGCCGGTATTGCCGGGCCCAGTCCTTCTCCTCCGGGGTCAGCTCCAGCACGTAATCCTCGCCCTGGTAATCCAGCGCCAGGGCCTGGGCCAGAAATTGGATGCCAGTCACCTGGTTCTTCTTGAACTTCAGGTCGTCGTCTATCCCCAGGCGGTAGGCGTATTCGGCCTCGGGGTTGAAATGGGTGATGGCCCCGTTCTGATCCAGGGCGAAGCCAAGTTTCTCTTCAGCCTGAATCAGCATGGCCAAAGCATCCGAGCGGTAGGCCTTGTCGATGGAGTAGATCTTGTGGTACTTGATGGCCTGGAGAATGGTGACGGTCTCGAAATCGTAGGGCCAGATCCTGTCGATGTAGGGGTTGTTCTGCAATAATGGGATGGCCATCGGCAGGGTCACCCAGTGGAGGGTGCTCTGGGGATCCTGGCGCTTGATGGCCGGCAGCAGGGCGGTGGTCATCAGCACTGCGCCCAGGGCGTCCAGGTTGATGATCAATATCTTTTTGCCACGGGGCTTTTGCTCCTGGCAGGTCTCGCATAGCCAGCCCGGCCGGCAGGGCTTGTAGCCGTTAAAATCCTTGCAGTCGATGGTGGGATTCAAATTTCGTAACCTATAAGTGGGTTAATATATTACAATTCGGGACGTTAGTGTTTTATTATAACAAAATAAAGGGAAATTGCAACAGAAATATGCATGGCTGTTAAATTTAACCCGTTATCATTCCATGCAATGGCTTTTATCATTTCTTTCGGTAATTGCGAGGTTAGCTTTTCACAATACCAAATGAAGCAATCCCCGAGCTGCTTTCTTTCTACAAGCCCGGGTGAGGACCGCTTGGTATGCAAAATAATGGCCGTCTCGCGATGACCATTCATTAGATTCTCAACGATACGGTTGAAATTCAGTTTGAAAGGTAAAATAAAAAGACGGTCTTAAAGGCCGTCTAAAGTTATATTGATATTTTATATTTAAACAGGTCCGGGTCCGGCACTAAGAACCGCCCGATCCGGCAATCGTAATACCGCGCCCCGAAGTAATCCAACCCCGACCAATCCCGCTCCTTCCGCTTACGCTACTATTCATCTTCCTCGAGTGCCACAGCTTCTTTATCTCTTTACAGCTACAGCGGAGGCACTGGCCGTGAACTTGCGGTTATTTTAAAAACACCCGTTTTGATGAATGAACTGTTTACTAGTAAATCAAATAATTAAGGATGTACCTTAAAATATGAAATATACTTATTATCACTCTCTTTTTCATGTGATAACCAAAATACACATAGAACACCATCAACCGCAACTGTTATCCTTGGTCCTACAAAACCAAATGATTTGGGGTTATTATTAATTTGTTGGATATTTTTAGAACCATCCTCATTTATAACAATATATTCTTTTTTATCAGAAAACACAAAACAATGAATTTTCCCAGTCTCATCAATTACCGCATCTCCGAACAGTGTTCGTCTATTGAGGGAATCTGTGCGATCTACTGTGTAGTCGTTCTTATTTATTTTTATAAATTGTACCATATTATTTGATGGCAAATTGATCGAACTTTCCCAAAATGCAACGAAGCACTTGTCGTTACTTATAAGTTTTAACGGAGAAGCCATTGGGGAATGTGTTTGTTTATATTTTCTAGCAAATATTTTTTTTCTGATTTTCCACCCTTTTTCGTTTAAACAAGCAAACCATACATTGTCTCCCTTATTGTAACATCCGTAATCATCAACCCAGATTGTATATAATCCGTCGAGATCTTGATTATATTTTATTCCATTGACACCTTGCACATGATATTTGCCGCGCTTTTGTATATTGATTCTCCTTTCACTACACAAATTTGACAATGGCAACAGATAATGTTTCAAATATCCTTGAAACAAATCGTGGCCAATATTAAATACAAACTGCCTATCGCTAATATCTGCATAGGATAAATACCCTTCGTCTTTTCCCGAAGGCACAATCATGAGATCAAAGTATTTATTCGCGGGATAAGACAATAATTCTTCAATAGAACCATTCCCTGTGCATAGGTTTTGCAATAACAACACAGCCATATTCTTGTCTTTGGCTACTTCCCAATACAAATCGAGACAGTTATTTTTGCCCTGTAATATTTGTACTGGTTTTTTATACGCAAATATCCACGGTGATTTTATACCAGCAATTTGTTTTAAAGAATCATCGGTAAACTCAAATACATTTATAATATTTTTATTAAAATTAGTGACGCAAATATATATTTTTTCTTCCGTTTCACACAAATCATATGCCAGAATATCATTAGTCTGAAGCGAGATCGAGGTAACGGCGGATATTTTACTATTTTGGCCATGTGCATTATCTAATATAATGAGACTTGCGAAAGGAATAATAAACAAAGGAAGTGCCCTGATTCCTTTCACAAATCCTCCCATGAAGTTTTTCTTACTCAAGGGGATACTCCTTTTTTAAGTTTTCGCTATTTACATTAATAAACTTATTTATGTAATGACTTGTAATATCTTTTATTGCCACATCAGCTGGATCATTCTCATCGTACGGCCGATCCGGTGTCTTTTTATCAAATATCGATTCAACGCTATGGCCAAATCGCAGGCCAACAAACAGCCCTCTGTGGGGATGTCTATAGCTATCTTGCAATGAATGCAATGATTCACCAAAATCTGCGACATTTCCTGTTTCAATCGATTTTTCTACCAGTTGAATCGCATCATTTGTAGATATAAAATGTTTTTTATAAGGTGATGAGAAATTATTGATTAGATTTTTCACAGCTGAATTTAAATTACCCTGAAAGGGATTAACACCATATATATCATCCACGCTTTGGTTTGCATAACTAAGATCTCTGGAAAAATTTAGTGAATTTATCTTACCATAACTTGCATCTATTGCGAGATTAAAGGTTAATACATAGTGAATATCTATCCCACACTTTCCGGTAGGATCTTTGTACTTATAGGGGTTATTCAAACAATACGAATACCGGTTCAGCCTTTGCGGGTTGGATAAGATCCCTTCCTTGGGAACGCCGAACAGGTCCGGGTCAGGCACCAAGAACCGCCCTATCCGGCAATCGTAATATAATGTTAATTAAATTTATTTTAGCATATATGCTATGGATAAATATTAGCAGTTTTTGAAAAAGTATATTTATAAAATATTTGGTCATTAATTAAATAACCTATCGCAAATTCAGCTGTCGGATAATCTTTTATCTCAAAATCGATAATAAATACTGCATTTTTATCATAATGACCCTTGATGAATACTTCCGATATTTTTTCAATAACAGCATTACTTTGCTCTTGTTTAGGCATGATATTTTGCAACTCAGATAAAATTATATTTTTCGTCTTTTCATTTTCTTTAATGCTCAACGTGCCATATAAAATAATAGTGTTGGGCTTAATGCTTAAATATGTTTTATATAATAATGTATCTTCTATTGGCCCATATGATATAGTGACATTATCTATACTATTTGTTTTATATTCTTTTTTTATAAGATCTTTTTTCGTATCTATAAAAATAATAGCAACTTCCGTATCCACTTGGGTTTTATGATTTATTTTTTTTTCAATCTCCCCAAAGCTTGAATTTAATATCGAAGAAAATTCATATCCAAAAGGTTTTATGGTTACACTGGGTTTAATTATTACTTTCCCAACCACTTTATCCTTCATGCCGTTGTTGTAACAAGATATATTAAGCAAGGCACAGAAAGCACAAGCAACAATATAATAATATTGCATATTGACACCTATTTTAATAGATTTTTAAGGTCATTAATTAATTCTCCTGGTCTAATTATCATAGCTGTACCTGATGGGTGCTCCTTGAAATTAGAGATGAAATCATTATAATATGACCAGGTTTGAGGATCGTCCTTGCTATAACCCTTTGAAACTGGAGATTGAACCGTAGGCACCGTCCAGCACCCAGCCGTCCCTGATACCAAATTCTCATCCGAAGCCGGATTCCCTGCATGCGAATGAATATGGTCGGCTACACTTTACCCTTGTTGTTGTGGATTTGGTGCTTCTGTCGGCAATGCTTCATTGCTATTGATTATTAATGCATCATGCTTAGGGAAATACGTTCCCTTATGTTTATCAAGCTTATAATTATAGATGCCACTTTTTACGGCTGCATTTGTGTTTTTTATATCAGCCCTTGTTTTCATTCGGTATACTCCGTCAGGTAGCCAACCATTCCACACCAGTGCCAGCGAACCATACTGTGCACTGCGATTATATTCTACGGCTAATATAAATCTACCGTCTGGATCAATGTACTTATATGGATTATTTACACAATAAATATATTTGTTCAGCAGTTGTGGATTCAATAAAATACCTTCTTTTGGTTCGCCTATAAGCGCTGGGTCCGGTGTTAAGAACCGCCCGATCCGGCAATCGTAATACCGCGCCCCGAAGTAATCCAGCCCCGACCAGTCCCGCTCCTTGGCGGCCTGCCTTGAGCAAGACCGCATCGTGGTCGTGTCGAACGGGTGAACTTGTTATTATTATTGTGCCCTGCGGCTTAACCGCAGGGCACAATAGGATACGCCGTTGCCTACTCTATTATTTACTTCCCTAATTCATCAACGTAACTTTTAAATATTGCCAAAGCATCCGGTTCTCTTTCTAATAATGCATCATGGTGCTCATTGTCTTTAATCAACTCCTTATAACCCCAAGACGCTTTTACAAGAATATCCGGTTCTGTAAAAAAGTCCCTGTAATACCACCAATCGGGAATTTTATCATCTAAAATATCAAAGCACGCAGTAGAATACCAATTGGGAAGGTTATAGTCATCACAAACCAATAAGCATACTATACCGTCCGCAAGGTCCATGCCAAAAACATCGTATTCTTTACCAATGCTTAAGTCATATACAGCTTCATCTTCTTCCCCTTCTGCTCTAATACCCTTGATTTGATATCCGCGATTATATTTGCACTTTACACGCATTTTTTAACTCCTATTTGAATTTAAAATCAGCTACCGTGTTTGTCCTTGTGTTTCTTAACCAGTGAATTTCTACTCCATCAATATTTCTTGCCATTTTTACCCACCCTTCAGAGGCATGCCATATGGGGTCCTTCATTTGAATACGCAATTTAGCGCCTTCCAATGGATTAGCCATTACTTTATCCATTGCAGCTTGCTCTACGGCATTTTTCGCCACGTTGCGCCCAGTGCTTAACTGCGGTATTTGCTTTGGCGAACTCGCAACTTCATTCCCAATGATCCCTGCACCCTTGGCGGCAATGGATACATAGGCAACAACCTGTGCGGCCCGCAACACATCCTGTCCCACATAGCCCACGGTCTCCCACAGGGTGTTATTGCCGTTTATCGCATTGTAGGTCCCCACCCCAAAGCGCAGGAAATCATAACTGCCACGGATCACGCTTTCGGTGACATAGGCCGTGGCCGGGGTCATGGTGATCGAGGCGGTGGCCTTGGAGGCTTCGCTGAATATCGTCCGGCTGAGGAATCCGTCTATGGCATCGGCCCAGTCGTAGGGAGCTTCGCCGTTGGGATCTATGAAGCGGTATGGGTTATTCAGACAATACGAATACCGGTTCAGCCTCTGCGGGTTGGATAAGCTCCCTTCCTTGGGCGCACCGAACAGGTCCGGGTCCGGCACTAAGAACCGTCCGATCCGGCAATCGTAATACCGCGCCCCGAAGTAATCCAGCCCCGACCAGTCCCGCTCCTTGGAAGTGAACTTGCGGTTGTTGCTGTAGGTCCCGGTATAATTATACTGCTTGCCGAACGGGTAGTAATTGTCGGTGCGCACCACCGTGCCACTGGAATTGGTTATGGCCTTGGGCGTCCCCAGGTAATCGCAGTGATAGTAATAAGCGCTGGTCCCCTCGACCTTTACCGCCAGCTTGCCGTTAAGATAAATATACTTGCACTTAAGGGCATTGTACTCGTCGTACTCCGCCAGGGTATTGTTCCCGTTGCAAACGTAATATCTGACATAGGGCGGAGTTTGTGGCACCAATGCCGTGACAATGCCGGGTGAATAGTTTCTGGGCAAACCGTTCTTCTGATACTGCTTGACCCTGACGCCGTCTCCATCATACCAGTAATTGGCCGGATAGCCGAAATTGCCGTCCAAAAAGTACTTGAGCCGGCCGGCCGGATCGTAGGTCATGGTCAACCAGGCCCATCCGCCGTCGCTGACCCCGGTCACTTCCCCGGCCCCATTATAAGTATAACCCCAACTATCCGCCGTAGTCAATCGGTTTGTGGAGTAATTATAGGCATAGGTTGAGCTGTATTCCACGGTCTTGGCGGTGATGTTTCCGTGAATATCATAGCTGTATGAATTGCCTGCCCATGGTCCGTTGGCGGTTATCATCCGGTTGACGTCGTCATAGGCATAGCTCTGATTGTAAGCGCTGTTGATGTTGTCGGTCAGCGTGGTCATATTCCCCACCCCGTCATAAAGGTAAGAATAGCCTATGGCACCCGACACGCTGATGCCGCTTATCCGGTAGCGGTTATTGTAGGAGATGGTGGCTGTTTTACCGTTGGCATAGCTGATGGTGGCCTCCCCGCTGGAGGGGTGATAGGTGACCCCGGTTATGTAGCCCGATATTGCCGTTGTCCGGTTTCCGTTATCATAGGTATAGCTGACGGAAATGTTATCGGGATAGATGATGGAGGTCAGATTGTCCCTGGTATCGTAGCCGAATGTCAAATTATAGGTGCGGCTTTCGATGTTCATGACTTTTGATGTCATCCGGTCGGCATTATCGTAAACAAAAGAATATGACACTACCAGGGAACTCAGACTGGTTCGGTTGTTGGCATTGTCATATCCGATGGCCACATCGGCCGAATCGCTGGGATAATCGATGCTGGTCAGGCGGTTGATATCATCATAATCGTAATTGATGGTGCGTTCGGCATCCGCTCTTTGAGTGACTAAACCGATGGCATTGTAGGCATAATTCACCGTTCCCGCTTCGGGGGTCGTTTCCGAGACCAGGAAATTAGTGGTGGTATTATAATTATACGTCCTGATCAGGCTGCCCTTGGTGATCTGAGTCACGCTGCCCAGGGTATTTCGGGTATAGCTGGTGGTCGCGATTGCATCAGCCACTTGCATCAGCCAGCGCTCGTCGGGGTCGCCAAAGGCCTGGTAGGTATAGGTTACGTTCTTGCTCCTCTCGTCATTGACCGTGGTGTTGGCGCCGGAAAAAGTATAGTTTATGGTCGTAGCATCGGGATTGGTTATTTTGTTTATCCTGCCCAGGTTGTCATATTCAAAACTTCGTCCGATATTAGTGGATGTATGGGGGTAGGATTCGTAGGACTTCAATCCCATATTATTATAACTTATGGAGGTATTAACCCCCACCACGTTGGTGGTGCCGGAGGATCTTCCCAACCCGTCGTAATTCTTTTGTGACCAGTAACTACCCCGGGCGCTCTTTTCCCAGGTGCAATTGCTGGCATAAGTGATGGCGGTGTAATCCCCTAAAGGTGGGGTGATTCTTGTTAAACGATTGGCATTGTCGTAAAGATATGACGTGGTCTTGCCACGGCCGTTGGTTTCCGTGGCAACCGTTCCCTCCCAATTTATCGTCCTGGTAATGGAATATATCGGATTTTGTATGGTCTGGGGCAAGCCATAGGCATAGCTGCTGTAGTCGATCCAACTCCCGCTGGCATCGGTGACCCGGTCGATATCGCCGTTGGTGTAATAAGTAAAGGTGGTGGTTACGCCGTATTTATTTTCCGTCAACACGCTGCCCTGGGAATTATAGGTATAACTGATGCCGAAGCTTTGCCCGTTTACGGTTACTGTTTTTGTGGCCGGTTTGTCAACCACATAATACGTGCCGCTGCTCCAGTAGGTTAGGGCGGTGGTTCTGGTGCTTTGGCCGGTCTCGTTGATGTTTTGAGGGTTGCCGTAATTGGTAAAATTGCTGTTGGTGGTGGTATAATTGACCCCGTCGCGCGATATAACCGTAGAACTCAATAAGGGCACAAATATTTGCGTATCGTAGGCGTCATATAGCCATTCCCGGTCATTTGAGATATAGGTGGATTTTATCCAGGTATAGGTTTTGGCTTGGCTTGTCCCAATCGATTCATACACCGGCAAGCCCATCTTCCATTTGTTCCCGCTGCTATAAGAATTATAAGCGCCGTTATAACGATATTCATATACCAAGCCGTTGGGAGCAGTAACTTGGGTTTTATCTTCAGTGCTTTGGGCGGTTGGTTGAATATAAGAAAAGCTCCAAGTATTGTTATCAAGCTTTCTGGTGCTGACCACGAAAAAGTAATTGGTAAAAGTACTAAAGGTATACGTTCTGGTTACGTATGCATATTCGATTGTCCCCCCCTGCGGCGTGGTGATCTTACTAAGTTCATAGGCAGGTCTGGTGGTGGTATATAGATAACCCCAGGAAAACCCGGCCGGAGAAGTCACGCTGGTCAATAAGGGGTGGGAATAGGTAAGGTTATAGGCATAATTATAGGTCTTTCCATTGGCGGTTATCTGGGAAAGCCTTAATTTTGTTGTAGTGTCGTATATAAAATCCACTGTACGACTATAACTATTATCATAAATATAATCTATTACCATTTGAGATAAAATAACAGCGTACGCTATAGTTATGGTATTTCCATAAGGATCCTGAATGGATTTTACCGGGTAACATGTATTACCGTCTATATAATATGCATTCTCATCGCCAAAAATATATTTAATGCCATTGGTCATAGTCAAGGCGTAATCGCCATTGCCTATGTTTTCATAACGCCAGTATTCCTTGGTTATCCAGCGGGCAGTATTGTTTTTATCGCTATAAGCAATATGCTGGGAGCCATCTGCCAGTTCAATTAATGGTTGGTACTTGCTGTCACCCCCGGGCGTAGTGCCGGTCGGGCGGATGACCCGTCCCATGTGCATGGACCAACCCAACCCCACAACAGAAGTGGAGATATCAACCAAAGCCTCATCTACGGTTCCAATATTCCGCCAAACACTGCTGTTGTAATAACGCATTATTTTTAAATCCAGCCCGGCCTTCCCCGGTAACATCAGATCGGTGTGTATTATCGTCAGATTTCCGGTAAAGGGATCCACTTTTTCATAGGGCATACCCTGAAATGCATTTCTGTTTGGGTTTTGGCCCCGATAATTATAATATACATCATCCGCGGCTGTTTTCGATCCGCTGCTGACCTGGGGGATAACTATTTTCTCTTTGTACACTTTTGCAACTAATTGGGTGGAAATAATTGCAGAAATGAACAATGTCACTAATATCTTTTTCATTTTTCTTACCTCAATATTGTTATTTTGCCCTTGGCAAAACTGTTGTTGTTATCCGATAAGACATAGAAATATATTCCGGCGGAAACCTTTTCCCCGCCGTTGTTCATGCCGTTCCAGGTTATTTCGCCGGATGCTTGTGTTATATTTATTTGCTTAACCAACTGGCCCAAAAAATTATATATATTAATTTTTGAGTTATTGCTTAAGTTATTGAAATTAAATTTTATATTGCCTGTTGCCGGATTTGGGAAAGATGTGAATTTCAGGCCTTCAACTTTTGGCGCAACATCTTTTAAAGCCAAATTTATAGTCTTCGAAAGGACAACACCTGATTTATTGCTGATTTGAACAAAAACATTTGCTGTATCAGTTTGAAATTTTGATCCATCAATACTGAAAGGAAAAGATAATTCAATATCTTCACCATTGGGAATAATTACTTCTCTTTTGTTTTCTATGTCTGAAAAAATAATATTTTCAGAACACTTTTCCAATTCAACAGTGAAAGTATTTTTATTATTGACCTCTTCTGCTGCAACCTCAGATACAATGTTCAAAATATCACCGTTTTTGATCTCTAAAATTAAAGTATTATTTTCTATAGTTAATTGATCACTGGTTGCATAAACAGAACTAACCGCTGTAATTAATAACAGCATTAGCAATGTAGCCAACAGGGATGAGGTTTTTTTCATGGCTTTTCTCCCTAAAATAAAAATTTTTATTAATAGACAACCCATTTTACCTCGTATATAAAAGCAAACAAACAATAGGATTACACTCAATATCCGTGCCAATTAAATATTATATTTTTTGTTAATTGTAATGCCTTGCATTACAATTTGTTAGAATTTATCTAATGATGCTGCTCCCTAACAATAAAAAAGGCCAATGAGACATTATGTCTCATTGGCCAATGTAAAAATACGAAATATTTCGTTAAACCATTGTTAAACAACAATATATAAATTATGTGACTTTTGGCACACTTTTTATAAATGTCTCACTTTTACTTACGCCCTTTTTTCAACTAACTAGTACAAGCCTTTAAGTAAACAAACCTTAATAATTATCTCACATCTCCTGCCGGCCGGTCAGGGCCCGGCTCAAGGTCACCTCGTCGGAGAACTCCAGGTCGCTGCCCACCGGCAGCCCCCGGGCGATCCGGGTCACTTTGATCCCCAATGGTTTGACTAATTTCATCAAATACAGCGCGGTGGCCTCGCCCTCGGCGTTGGGGTTGGTGGCGATGATCATCTCCCTGACCTCGGTCCTCTCCAGCCGCTGCATCAGCTCCCTTATCCGCAGGTCGTCCGGGCCGATGCCGTCCAGCGGCGACAGGTGCCCCTGCAGAACGTGGTACAGCCCCCGGAACTCCGAGGTCCTCTCGATGGCCAGCAGATCGTTGGTCTCCTCCACCACGCAGATCAGGGCCGGCTCCCGCTTGACGTCCCGGCAGATGGTGCACAGGTCGTTCTCCGAGGCGTTGTAGCACTGGACGCAGAAGCGAACCTTCTCTTTCAGCTCCACAATGGCGTTGGCCAGGGCCACCGCGTCCTCCTGGCTGGACTTGAGCAGATAGAACGCCAGGCGCTGGGCGGTCTTCCGCCCGATGCCGGGAAGCTTCATCAGCTCGTCTATGGTGCGCGACAGTATTTCCGACCCGTAATGCATAAACCTTATTATATTTTAACCACCAAGGCTCCAAGGCACAAAGGAGAAATCATTTTACCGGAAGAAATTGGTGACTTAGTGTCTTAGTGGTTGTTTGTAGTTCTAAAACATTCCCGGGAGGCTCATGCCGCCGGTCAGGGCGGACATCTCTTTGGCCGCCAGGTCGCGGGACATTTTTATGGCCTCCTGCACCCCGCTCAAGACCAGGTCCTGCAGCATATCGGCTTCCTCGGGCTTGATGATCTCCGGGGAGATCTTTATGTCCAGGATGTTCTGCTGGCCGTCGGCCGTCACCCTGACCATGCCGCCGCCCACCGAGGCCTCCACCCTTTTGTTCGCCAGTTCTTTCTGGATGCTTTCCATCTTCGATTGCATCATCTGGGCCTGCTTGAGCAGGTCGCCCATTCCCTTGGCCATCGTGTCTCCTTTGTGTTCTATACTTGATGTCACCCTGAGGTCAGCTTCATATCTGTCAGGCCGAACGGGTGAACAGTGCCATCCTACAACCTGTGCAACCTCGAAGTGTACTCAGGATGACAGTTAATAAGCATATACTTAAATTGTCACCCTGAGACTAGCACCTTGTTTGACAAGCCGAGTGCCTCCGCTAAGTGCCTCCGCTAAAGCTTTGGCACTCGAGGAAGTCATACATTAAAGCGTAGGCGGAAGCTACTGCACTTAAAGAAGACATTAGAGTAGCGTAAGCGGAACGGGTGAACAGTGCCATCCTGCAACCTGTGCAACCTCGAAGTGTACTCAGGATGACAGGGTTTATTGCATATTTTGAAAATTGTCACCCTGAGCCAGGTATTGCCGATCCGTTTGAATCCGAAAAAAATCCTGATGATCCGCGTCCAATGGTCCTACACCACTTCGCCGTCCACCGCGTCCATAAAGCTTTTCAGCTGGGGCGATTCCATGACCTCGGACTTGCGGCGGTCTATCTCATCCTGCCGGCTCAGGCGCTGGGGAGTCTCCTTGACCTGCGGCGTCTGGGAGGCCTGCCCTTTTTCGACCTGGCAGACCACCTTGAGCTTCTGGCCCCATAATTTAAAGGTCTCCTCCTGGATCAGCTCCTGGTAGGCCTTGTCCTCCAGCGATTTCTTGTGAAAGTTGGCCTGCGGGCCGAAGCTCAGGATAAGATTTCCGTCGCTGACCCCCACCGGGCGGGCCGAGGCCAGGCAGGTCCCGGCGGTCATGTGCCGCTCCTGGACCGCTGTTATCAGACTCTGCCACAGGGATTCGAAATCCCGGCTCAGCGGCTGCGGTGGAGCGGTGTACTCGGCCGGTTCTTCTTTAATCGGACTGACGTTCAACTTAGCTTGCTGGGGAGGTTTTAGGGCCGGGGCCGGCGGTTCCTCCTTTTCGGGATCGTCCCCGCCCTGGTCCAGCAGTTTTATCACTTCCTCCAGCCGGACGGTGGAGTCAAGGTTGCAGAGGCGCAGGCAGGCCATCTCCAGTATCAGCCGGGCCTGGGAACTGCGCTTCATGGTGGCCTCGGCGTCGATCAGAATGTTGGCCATCCGCAATATATCCCGGTCATCCAGGCCCTGGGCCTGCTGGGTGAATTTCTCCTGCTCATCGGGGGTCATCTCCCCGGCCGCGGTCCGGCCGGAGCCGGCGGCTATCAGCAGCAGCTTGCGCAGGTGGGCCAGCCATCCCAGGATGAATTCCTGCAGGTCGTAGCCGCCAACGGCCACCTGGTCGATCAGCGACAGGATGCCCGGCTTGTCATGGGCCCGCACCAGCTCCAGGGCCTTGAAATACATCTCCTCGTCCACCAGGCCCAGCACCTGCCGGGCGTCATCGGCCTTGATGCTGTTGCCGCTGAAGGCGATCAGCTGGTCCATCAGGCTGATGGAATCGCGCATGGAGCCCTCGGCCTTCTTGGCCACGATATACAGGCATTCGTCCTCGGCCTTGACCTCCTCGCCGGACAGCATCTTTTTGAGATGGGACACGATCTGGTTCAGCTGGATGCGCCGGAAATCGAAGCGCTGGCAGCGGGACAGGATGGTGATGGGCACCTTGTGCACCTCGGTGGTGGCGAAGACGAAGACCACGTGGGCCGGCGGCTCCTCCAGGGTCTTCAGCAGGGCGTTGAAGGCCTCCTTGGTCAGCATGTGGACCTCGTCGATGATGTAGACCTTGTACTTGCCCTGGGTGGGGGTGTATTTGACGTTCTCCCTCAGGTCGCGGATCTGGTCGATGCCGCGGTTGGAGGCGCCGTCTATCTCCAGCACGTCCATGCTGCGCGAGCCGGTGATCTCCAGGCAGGAGGTGCACTGGTTGCAGGGGGTCTCGGTGGGCCCCTGGGCGCAGTTGAGGGCCTTGGCCAGGATGCGGGCGGTGGTGGTCTTGCCCACCCCCCGGGCCCCGGCGAAGATGTAGGCGTGGGCGGTGCGCTTGGTGCGGATGGCGTTGCGCAGGGTGGTGGTAACGTGCTCCTGGCCCACGATCTGCTCGAAGTTCTGGGGCCGCCATTTGCGGGCTAATACAAGATAGGACATTTTTTAGACAATCTTTTTAATTATTTTATTTTTACTGTATCGAGCGAATTGCTCCATTTGTCATTCCCGTCCCGCATCAAGTGTGGGATAAATTCCGACGGGAATCCACCAAAAACCTGGATTCCTGCTTCCGCAGGAATGACTGACAGCCTTGTTAGGCATACCAAAAAAAATGATTTGCAACAAAATGAAGTTATTTAGTGATAAACTAAAAAAGAGGGCCAGGCTTATCCGATAACAAGGAGAGATCTTGCGTACCGTTGCTACCTTCCGGTCCTGGCGGGGTTGGCAGTCTTCGCTTCCATCGGGCCCGGCCCATATTCAATTTTATCAGAGCGGCGGGGATTTGTCAACGATTGGCCGTTACTGCACCCCCACCTTGAACAACCCGCCCACCGCCGACAGGATCAGAATGAAGGCCGCCCAACAGCCGAACACCGTCCAGTAGCTTTTTTTGCGGGGCGCCCCGGAGAAGACCGAAAAGCCGATGGCCATCACCACCAGCATCCAGAGGGTGAAGAAGTCGATATGGTTCAACAGTCTAACCAGGAAGCCTTCCTCCATCTCGGCCGGGAGCATCAAACCCAATGAGGTGCTGACCTTGGCGGTCTCCTTCAGGAACATCAGCGGGACCTTGAGGATGGCTCCGGGAATGCCGATCAGCGAACTGTATACTGCGGCGGTGAACATCTGTTTAAAATCGGCCTTGTGGCCCAGCATGGAGAATATCCACCAGAAGATCAGCCCGATCAGCAGCAGCCCGGCCGGCATCAGGATCAGGTTGCTGGCCAGCCCGGCGATCAGGGGGATGGGCCCGCTCATCCTGGCCTGGATGGCCTCCACCTGCTCCGCCGGGATGTCGGGATTGCCGGCGATCTTGGCCGCCTGCTCCGGCATTATTATGGTGGGCAGGATGATGGCCGTCACCATCAGGGTGAAGACCACGCTGACGATCAGGGGTATCAGCCAGCGGGGCTGGTCCTTCATTCCTTCAAAGACCTTGTCCGGCTGGTAATAGATGCCCAGAATGTCGTTCAACCATTTCATGCTATTCTCCTTCCTTAGGTTAAATAACCCTAGGTTTTGTCATTCCTGCGAAACCTGTCCTCGCGGAGGCGGGGAGCAGGAATCCATATTCTTAGTTGGATTCCCAGAAATCAGTAATCCAGGGCTTCATCCCTCACACAAAGGCACAGAGACACAGAGTTTTGTTTAATATTTTAGCGCCATTATGTATGTCTATCAGATAAAAATGATCGTGTCATTCCCGCGAAGACGGGAATCCAAGCCTGGATGCCCATTTCCACGAGCATGACAACTGCGGTAGTTGCTGTTTTCTATATTTTATCTTTGATTTTTAATTTCAATAACAATTCCGCTATCTGCACGGCATTGGTAGCCGCGCCTTTGCGCAGGTTGTCCGCCACCACCCACATCACAAAGGCATTCTTTTTAAAAGGATCGGGCCGCAATCGGCCGACATAGGTCAGGTCCGAATCCTTCAATTCCGCCGGGGTGATGTAATCCTTGTTGTTGAAAACCACGCCCGGCGCCTTGGCCAGCAATTGTTCGATCTGCTTTAAAGTGCAGTTCTTCCCGGTCTCGAAATAGACCGACTCCGAATGCCCGGTCAGCACCGGGACCCTGACCGTGGTGGCGTTGACGGCGATATTTTTATCGTGCAGTATCTTCTGGGTCTCGCGCACCATCTTCCACTCCTCGCCGCTGTAGCCCAGCTGGGAGAAGTCGGATATCTGAGGTATCACATTGAAGGCAATCTGCCTGGCAAAGATTTGATTTTTGATTTTTGATTTTTGATTTTTGATTTCATCTTCAAGAGTCTTCGCCCCCCCCCTCCCCGCTCCCGACACCGCCTGATAGGTGGACACCACGATCCGCCTGACCCGGTATTTTTTATATATGGGCGCCAGGGCCACCACCATCTGGATGGTGGAGCAGTTGGGATTGGCTATCAGCCCTTGGTGTTTTTTGACGTCCTGAGGGTTGACCTCGGGAACGATCAGCGGGATTTTTGGATCCATCCTGAAGTCGGAGCCGTTGTCGATCACCACCGCCCCGGCCGCGATGGCCTTTTGGGCATACCGCCGACTGGCGCCCTTCTCACCTTCGGTGCCGGCAAAGAACACGACGCCGCAGCCGGAGAAGTCGGCCCGCTCCACCGAGGCCACCGGATAATTTTTCCCCTTGAATTTGATCCGCCGTCCGTCCGACCGGCTGGAGGCCCACAATCTGAGCCCGGCCAGGGGAAAGCTTCTTTCCGCCAGAACCTGGAGTATGGTCTGCCCCACCAGCCCGGTGGCGCCCACCAAACCTATTGTCATCGGTCCCTGGGTCATTCCAGCGGTCTGGATTTAAGGGCCACCTCGGCCATCACCAGGATGGAGCACTTGCCCATGACCTCCTCTTCGGCCGGACCGTCATTGGCCTTATTCACCCCCAGCAGGGCGGTGAATCTCTTGGGCTCCTGGCTGCTTTCCGGCAGAAGTGAGCCGTCCACCCAGAAACTGCACTTCTCCTTGATGCACTCCGATTCCTCGGGCTTCCTGATGAACCTGATGGGACAGATCATGGTGGTCCTCCAATTATTGGTTGGGAAAAGACTGCGTTACCTTTGCCACGCTTGCCCGCCTGCCGTTGGCCGAGTTGCCGTTGTCTCGATACGCTTTAATGCTACTCGACAACCGGCAGTATCGAGGATCGGTAGGCACTGAAACACGGAATTTATGAATATATTTTTGGGGTTGTCAACTGAAACTTAGAAATATTCCCTGTTTCCAAAATTTCCGTGATTCCGTGGTTAACCCCGGGAAGGGTTATCCGATAAAACTCTTGTGCAAAGCCAGCACCGCCTTCTCGATGTCCTGGCGGGACACGAAGCAGGTAAGCTTGGTCTGGCTGGTGGTCATGCCCTCGATGTGGATCTTCATTTTTCCCAGCTGGGCCAGCATCTTGGCCATCACCGCCGGCTCGCTGCCCACCCCGCTGCCGATCAGCGACACCGCGCCGATGTCGTCATTGAGGTACAGCCCGGCCCCCTTCATCTTCCTCAGATCCTTCTCCATGATCTCTTTGGCCGCCTTGAGGTCCGTCTGGTTGACGATGAAATTGAGGTCGGTCTTATCCTTGTCTCCCCCGCCGTGGAAGTAGGACCGGATGTTTATCCCGGCCCCGGCCAGCTGGGTGACCACCTGGCTCAGCAGGACGCTCCTGCGGGGCACCGCCTTCATGGCCAGCATGGCCAAAAATTTATCGTGGGCAATGGCTTTGACGACCACCCTCTCCATCTTAGAACCTTTCCCTACTGTCGTTCCCGGTTTGTTATCAAAACTGCTGCGGCAGACCAGCGGCATTCTGTACTTGGCGGCCAGCTCCACCGCCCGCAAATGAAGAACCTGAGCCCCGCAGCTGGACAGCTCCAGCATCTCATCGAATGATATCCGTTTTATCGGCCGGGCGGTTTTGACCAGCCGGGGGTCGGCCGAAAAAATGCCGGAAAAGTCGCTGTAGATCTCGCAGGTGTCGGCCTCCAGGGCCACCGCCAGGGCCACCGCGGTGGTGTCCGAGCCGCCCCGCCCCAGGGTGGTGATCTCCCGCGCCAAACTGACCCCCTGGAACCCGGCCACGATCACTATGCTATCATTTTTAAGGGAATCTTTCAAGCGGTCCGGTTTTATTTCCAGGATCTTGGCCCGGGTGTGGCTGGAGTCGGTGATGATGCCCACCTGCGACCCAGTGAAGGATACCGCCTTTTCGTTCAGCGAATGGATGGCCATAGCCAGCAGGGCCATGGATATCCGCTCGCCGGTGGTCAGCAGCATATCCATCTCGCGGCGGGGCGGGTCGGAGGATATCTGGCGGGCCAGGGCGGTGAGGTCGTCGGTGGTGTCGGCCATGGCCGAGACGACCACCACCACTTTGTTGCCCCGGCGCTTGGCCCGGACGATCCGGGCGGCCACCGCCTTGATGCGCCGGACGTTGGAGACCGAGCTGCCTCCGTATTTTTGGACGATTATCGGCATATATTTGATATTATCATAAATGAATATAAATGTTTTAAATTAACCGGTTTCCCTTTATTTTACTCTTTATTTTTTTCTATTATGGTAGTTGTCTTGTGCCTCTTTATCTAATTTATTTGCCAATGAAAGAACATCAATATTAGTTTCTTTAAAATTTGAACCCAGGAAAGCACCCCTAAAGAATCGCGAAATAGACATTTTCTGATTGTCAGTTTGAATCCATTCATTTCTATCTCTATACCAACAATAACAAAGCAATAGATTGTAGGATTTTTCTTCAAGTATTTTACCATTATCTTCAATTGCCTTAACAGTATTGAGCATATCCGTTTGCTGTATCATATTGTATTCCCCATTTGAACGCGAATCATAATCATTCACTGTAAAACAGCCGTAAAAGACCTCGCGATATTTTTTTTGATTCTTTTTATAAAGAATAGCAGAGCAAAATGATCTTATAACTAATGAATTAGATTTTAGGCTATCTTGGAGAATTTTCTCATCTTCTCTGCTAATATTCGTGGATGAATATTTATTCAAGTTATTTAATGTAATGATATCGTTCTGTTCTGGATAATTAAATAACGTCGTATCAATTTGCCTTTCAAAAAATGCCTTCTCGGATTTTGTCAATTCCTTTTGCCATTTCTTGCTATTCATCAAGGTCTTTAAGGCCGGTTTTAATTCTTCGTTTTTTATTAAGCTATAATTATTATTCGTCCACTGGCCATTGGCAATGCAGTATTCCAGATACTGCAGAGAGGACTCGGCCTTTCCTCCCAGCGAATAGCCCCGGGTTATCAAGAATGGTATGCCGTTAATGATTTCGATTGGTTCTGACGGCCAATCCTTATAGCCGGTGTTGCCGATAAAACCGGCGGTGCCGATGAGCGGTCTTCTTAAAACCGTGTTTTTCTTTCCTTGGAATAACAGTCTGGTTAAAATTATTATCTGGTCCTCATATTTATTGGTTCCGGCACATTCCTTAAGGATCTCTATCGCTTTGGTCCGGTCCAGAGACTGAATGTAGCCGGCCAATGAAAGGTACGGGCTGCATTTGTAATTTTCGGAATTAATGGAAGAGCATTGGTCGATCAGGAATTGAAATCTATCACTTTCTTTTTGTCCGAATGATGTGCCGGTTAAGATCGTTACAAATAATAGCGTCAATAGCTTTTTCATGCTTGTTCCTTTTTTAAAATTACCAGCACCTGCCTCCGTACTTTAGTTGCCTGATTTCACATATAATATCATGACAAATAACCGGAACTCAAGGCCTTCTCCCAATCAGGCCTGTTTTGCTTTCCGGCCTGCCGGGCGGCTTTGTCCCAATCGTATTTTAATGCGATGAACTCCAGCGCCCACTTTCCTTCTTCAAGATCAATGACGGCATACCGGGCGTGGGGAGAGCCCGTTTCCACCATATGTCCATCGGCCCCTTCCTCGACATAGGCCTGCAACCCCAGACTGCCCGGGTTGATTATGGTGGTCTCGTCGTCGAGCCTTACGCATCTTGGGGTATGCGAATGGCCGCAAAGCATCAGGGGGGTTCTTTGATCCCCGACCCTGGCCACTATCTCCTCCCGGCTTGACAAATGGATCCTGTTGTTCCCGATGGTCTCCAGCAGGTATTGTTTTTCATCCCCGGGGGAGCCGTGAAAGGCGGAGATTCCATCACCGATCCGGGTGAACGATTGTTGTTGTTCAAGCCATTTCAAATCATCGAAGGAAAGTCTTTCCCGGGCAAAGCGGTCGGATAGTCCCAGCTGTTCCGGGGTTTGGCTGACGATCCGCTGGTCGTGATCACCGTTCAGGTTCACCCAGCTGTTGCCCTTCAGCACCTCCATGGTCTCCTTGGGCCATAACGGCCCGGAGACATTGTCCCCCAGGTTGACCACCTCGGTTATCTTCCTGCGTTTAATATCATCCAGAAAGGCTTCCAGGGCACAAATATTGCCATGAATATCCGCCACAACGGCAAACCGGTTCATGCGTCACCTGTAAAATAAAATCAGATCGGTGTATTTCCGAGGCAAGGTTTTCTGCCGCCTTGATGCGCCGGACGTTGGAGAGCTAACCGCCTCCGTATTTTTGGACTATGAAAAGTATTCCTTTCCAGGCATCAGATCGTGCTGAATTGAATTTGGGCCGTGGCCATCCTTGAATAAAAATCCAGTTCCTTTCTTCGTTTTCCCGAATAATCGATCAAACGATCAAGTCCCGTCCAGAGGCAGAACCATCCGCCCGGCTCGAATAACACCAGGAGCAGCTGAAGGTAGTATCTTTCCGAATTTAAAAAAGTGATGTAACTGGCAAAGATCATCAAGGCAATGCCCGATAGGGTCAAAATGACGGCATTGCGGATTCCATTTTGCCTTTCTTTCTTAAATTGGTTGCATCTTTCCGTGAAATAAAGCTGCAGGCGGACGGCGATTATTTCTTCATCCTGTTCGTTTCTTGTTCCGGCCGGCAGCTGCAGCCGCAGGATCATTTCTTTCCCTTGCTGGTCGGCAACCACTTTCCTGACCTGGGCGATGAAATCGTCCGATACGGTGCGTTTAAGATACGATCTGGGATCGAAATCGGAAAACAATTCATCCAGGGAGTCCAGCCAAATGTTGACCACGTCCCGCTTGGAGGTGGTTTTATCCCGATCACTGTTTTCCGGGGATTTGTTCGGTTGATCCATGGTATAACCATCTTATCTGAAGTTATTAATGGGGTCAGTAAATAAGTAAGAATTTTATTAGGAGTCCATGAAACCACTTGTAGTGAGTATGCCGAACTATGAACACTTAACTGTAAAAACCCTATCGATTCCTGCGTTCTACACCTGCGCTTTGCTTCGGCGCACAGGCTGGCTTCCTTATAGAATAAATCCATTTGTCTTCGGGCATTAGGCAATTAATTAAGTGCTCTGGTAAATAATGATGTTTTTTTATAGAAAACAGGCCTTATCTATTTCAAAATAAACGTCATCACCAGTGCGAACACTGCATATGTCTCCGACATGGCTCCGGCCACCACCATCATCATCATCGCCATCGCCATCGTCGTCGTCGTCAACGTCATCGTCGTCGCCACCACCATCATCATGATGATGGTCACCTCTATTTCTATTTTTAACATAGACACCATGTCTATCTCAATGTCTATGTTTATCATTAAAACCTATCGCGACACGATGTCGCGATTAATGTCTCGATGTAAATTGCCCCTATTCCCTCGTCATTTCAATATCATCTTCAACATGGACATTATGTCTATGTTAATGTCTATGTTACAGTGTACTTCAGTTTTGGCGACTTGGGTTTCTCTCCATTCGTTTTCACAAGTTTAAGCTTGAGCATTTTGCTTAGATGTCTGCTTGTCTGTCTTGAGGTGATTTTCATGTGTGTGGCATATTCTTTTGCTGACACTACTTCCTTACCTTTTATCCATTCATAGCCTTCAAATTCTTCACCGGTAAGTTTGCCCATTGCTTTACTGCCTGCCTTTTTCACTGCCTCAACCGTTCTTGGGAAAGTCACAACCACATTCAAACCATCATACTCAATTATCGGCAATGGCAGATTATACTTAGCCCTGATGGATTTAAAAGTGTCCATCCCCAAACCAACTTCTTCCATGTAGTCCATTTCATTGAATACAAAGGTAAGTTTCTTGTTGCGGCTGTATGAGGTGGCAGTAAAATTCTTCATTGCCTCAATGGTAATTGGCGGAAAAGGTTCGCCTGGGCTCTTAACAACAATCCTATCCTCGTACACTTCAAGTTGAACTTTCGCACCATCCCTGGAATAGTCACGATGTGTAATGGCGTTTATAACTGCTTCCCTGATTACTGGAATAGGAAAGGATGGAACATGCACGGCCTTGAATGTTGTACGATCAATACTTGCAGGCAAAACTTTTCTCAACCAGGCTTCCACCTGATCGGGTAAAAGCACTAACGCGTCATCAAAAGTCTTTGTATCTGTTTTCCCATCAGCATAATTCACTTTGGCCTTAATGCCCGCCTGTGGAAATTTATTCCGCGGCGATTTGCCAAAGAGCAAAATGGCGTTGCCGGTTGGTAAATAAGTTTTTTTCTTTGAGTCATATTCCAGCAAGTCCATTTCCTTCAATTCTTGAATAAATGCGGCTGACCTCGGTTTGTATTTTCTTTTTGATTCGTTCAGGAAATTTTGTAGTGCCTCATCCGACAAGCTGTCCATGTTTGTTGAAGCAGCCCGCTCATCCAAGTGGGCAGCAGGCTTATTCTTAGCCTGCTTCTCTTCCTCGTTCTTCATGTATGCCCATTTCATAAATTTCTTATTCACATCCTCTATCTCCTTATGAAACTGAGGAGAGAATTGGTGGACCTTTACCCCGTTTTCTACTAAGTAATCAATTCCCCCGTGGTCGACTTTTGGATTCTTGTCCTCAATGCCAAACCACAAGTCGGAAATCCGGGCATTTACGATACGTTCTGCGCAACTTACTTTCGGAGCGTTGCGGGCACCGGGGGCGCATGGCTCAAGCGTAGCAAATAACCAACAACCGGATACCTCACGGTGACGATTCTTTTTGTCAAGCACCGTATATTCCGCATGGTCCCCTTCTCGATATTCGCCTCGATATGCAGTCTCAACCGATCCGTCTGGAAAAACAAGCACCGCACCCACATACGGGCTCGGATCATTCTTCTTGCGTTCAGGTATGGATTTTTTCATTACCTCCACTGCAAGCTTCATGTATTCCTTTGGGTCCTTTCGGCCGCTAACTGCTTTTGACTTTGCCATATTTGTCAATCTCGTCGTTTATGAGCTTTATTGTAGCCAGAATATCGGACATTCAAATTAATCCTTCATTTGAATGAATATTAAAATACGTTATGTGCCGTTTTTATTATCAATTAACTCTTTTGCTAATTTTCTATAAACCTCATTCTCTGCGTTTTTAGAAATACCAGTGTATATCTTGATTAACTTTTTATCAGGCTCGTCAAATACTGAAATATATTGGGAGAAATCTTTCTTTTGATCAACTTTTCTTTGCTTATACATTTCAAGAAAACCATAGGGATTATTTTGAATTGCTTTAACAATAAAATCCGGCATTGCTTCCCCTAATTCAGCATTTGTCATTATATTACTGTTCAATTTGATCAATGCTGAAATAAAACAGGTATCCTTTTTACTTTCATTTGACATTATTTGAAACGTCTTCCAAACCAAACCGTAATTTTCATCATCATTTGTAAGCAGCTGTGAAAAAAGTGCTTCACCGGTAAAATAATCATAGTCGGAATAAAGTTTTACCAATATATCAGCTTGTGATTTACTTAATGACTTTTTCGTTGTTATCTCAAGCAGTAATTGTTTTAACTTATTATTAACCTCAGTATATCTATCAATGGATTCTTGGGAAGTTAATATTTCCAGACGTTTAATTTGTTCATCAAGTTCTTTGCTGTCTTTTGCCGGGAACCAGTCATAATAAAATTGACAAATTGAGGCACTGTCATTTGGAAATACTTTTACGGCTTTCTCTATGATATTCTTGAATCTCAAAGAAGCGTTGTTTGATGAATTTATATTTTTCCCCGCCTCATTACTGCTCGTTTTATTACTGCAGGAATACATCAAAGCTGTAATCAACATTAAATATACTATTCTTTTCATTTCACATTCCCCTTTTATAAGGCGTGCAATTCATCAATTTCCAATAAAAATACGAAACATCTACTTTAGTATAAACGTCATTACCAAAGCGAACACTGCGTAGGTCTCCGGCATGGCCCCGGCCACCAGCGCGTTCCCCAGCGTATTCTTCCCCTCCTGTATGCTCTTTATCCCCGCGGCGCAGACGATCCCCTGGTACCAGGCGCTGATCATCAATATCACGCTGGCGATGGCCGCCTTGCCGGCCACGGTGTAGGGGTCGGTGGCGAAGCCGCCCAAGTTGGTGAAGAATATCACCATCCCGTAGATCCCCTGGGTGGAGGGCATCAGGGCCACCGCGATGTTCTTGTAAAAATTCTCCTCGCCCCCGGCCAGCAGGGCCTGGAAGGATATCACCAGGCCGATGGCCGAGCCGCTCAGGGCCAGCGACAGACTTAAACCCAGGGCCATCTTGGCCAACAGGGGCGCCCAGACGAAGGCGGCCGGAGCCTCCTGACCTAGGGCCGGTGCGGCGGCCATCAGCGACAGCAGGAACAGGGCCGGGATGGTAAGTTTCTTTTTCATGTCTATCCTCTTTCGGTTTTGAAGGGTTTGTATTCTATGCCCCCGCCCTGGAAGAAATTCTTAAAAGCCTCCACAAAATGGAGCCGGGCGGAATGGACCGTGCTTCCCAGTATGGACAGGGCCAGGTTGAAGCTGTGGCCGGCGATCAGGATCAGCACCGCCAGCGGGATGCCCAAAGCCGGACCGGCCGAGCCGTAGACCATCCCGGCCAGCTGGTTCATCACCGAGGCGATGGCCGAGGTGGCGATGCCCAGCCCGAACAGCCGGGCGTACGACAGCAGGTCGCCGATCAGCCCGGTCAGCCCGTAGATGCTCCATAGCCCCAGCCCGATGCGGGCCAGCCAGTTCCTGTGGTCGGAGGAAAATAACAGCGTCAGCAACAGGCCCAGGATGATCAGCCCCGAACCGGCGTAATAGAGTATCGGGCTGTATGCCGCATTAGTGAACCATATGTTGCGGCTGACCAAGCTTACCCCGCCCCACAGCACCAGCAGAGTGGCCAATTTTTGCAGGACGCCCTGAAAGTTCTGGGCCTGGAGCATCCCCAGCAGATACGAAAAGGAAAGATGCAATACCCCCAGCCCCAGGGCCAGGTAGAAGAACAGCATGGGGTCCCCGGCGCCCACCGAGACGTCCAACAGTATCCACTGGCGGCTGGCGAATTCGTAGCCGAACACCGAACCGGTGATCAAGCCCACCACGATGGTGGAGACGGCGAAGGCCTGGCACAATCTCAGAGGCAGGATCAATGCGGGGTTCTTGGGCCCCAGTTTCTTTTCCATAATATGGGCCGCCAGCAGAAAGACCAGCCCGTAACCGGCGTCGCTCAAACAGATGCCGAAGAACAGTATCATGAACGGCGCGAAGAAATACGAGGGATCGATGTCCCGGTACCGGGGCAGGCCGTAGAGTTTGAGCAGGGGCTCGATCCGTTTAATGAACCAGTTGTTCTTCAACAGCAGGGGCGGCTGTTCGTCGGGCGAGGGTTTCCTCATCTCGATCTTCAGGGGGAGGCCGCTGTCGCTGACTGTTTTCTGTAAAAGGGATTCATTTTCGGCCGGCAGCCAGCCCTCCAGCCCGAAAAGATATTCCTGGGAATGCAGGGCCGCGATACCGTGCTCTAAGGTCGCCCGGTTGAGCGCCTCTCTATACTGCTTTTTGACCGCCTCCCTTCTGCCGGCCAGCCCGGCCAGGGTTTTTCTGACCATCTCCTGCTGCTGCGTCAAGCTTTGCTGTTCCCGGCGGGCCTGCTCCAGGCCCATCTCGGGCCAGCCCAGCAAGGCGGCGTGAAAGACTTCTAGCTCGGGACGATGGGAGATGACGAAGAACAGCGGATATTTCTTCTGCGACACCACCTGGAGATAAGCGTCCTGGGGGATCTTTACCGCCTCCAGGTCCTTCTGGGCCGCCCGGTAGCGGTTGACATACAGCCCGTGCCGGCGGAGCTCTTCGGCATGGGCCGGGTCGAAGTCGCCCCAGGGCTCCAAGTCGGTGATCAAACCATCCAGATGGGCCAGCCGGGCGGTGGCCTCGCTGAGCCGGTGCAGCAGGGACTCGACCCGGAAGACAAGCTGATCGTCGGGTATCTGATCATCGGATATGCCGTCCCCGTCGGCGTATCTGTCCAGCGCCTTCAGGACCGCATCTATCTTTTTCAGCTCCGGCAGGTCGGCGATCCTGGAAATTTTTTCCTTCGGCAGGTCGATATGCACCACCCCGGCGCTTTGCAACAGGGCCATGGCCCTCTCCCTGGCCTGGGAAGGGCCCACCATGTAGATCCGTGTCATGGGGGCGATGGACAATTTTTGATTCTCCGAATATTATGATTTTCAGAATTTATGCGGTGGTTTCGATACGCCCCGCCGTTGACCGAGTGGCTGTTCAGTCAGGTTTGGCTTTATCGCCGGCTTGCTGAACAGATGTATCGAGGCAGGCGGGGCACTCAACTACCGGCATTTAAAACGACACGGCGCTCAAGCGCTTGGCCGCCTTGGCCACCCCCACCGCCACCGCCCGCTGGTCCTGCAGATAGACGTTGATGTGCCGGATGGCATCCCGGCAGTCCGGCATCAGCCGCTGTTCGTAGAGGTTGATCCGCTGGCTGGTCTTGCGCAGCCCCTCGGACAGCAGGGCCTCCTGGTCCCGCAGGAATCTCAATTCGGTCTTTAAGTAGATGATACTACGGGCGGTGTCCCGGACGGTCTCGAAGGAATAGGGCGTGTCGAAGAATCCGTAGGCCGGCTGGCGGAAGACAATGCCGTCCAACTGCGGCACTTTCAGGCCGGCGAAATTCTTGACCGAGCTTTTCAGCTGCTCGATCTCCAGGAACGGCCCTAAAAGTCCCTCCATCTCCCGGAACAGCGACGAGAAGGCCCCGGCCTTTTCCAGCGAAGCCTCCAGCTGAAGCGACTTCTCCCGGATGGCTCTTCTGACCTGTGCCTGCTGCAGCAGAAAGAGCTGCTTCCGGGCCTCCAGGGCCGGCAGGAACCGCTGGTACATTCCCAGCTTCTGCTTCTGCTCCCTTAAGGAGACCTTATTTAGTTTGATGTTCTCCGGCATAGATCAATTTTTCTTGGGCCAGTATTTGTCTATCATCTCCTGCTTGATCCCCACCTCGTCCGGGGTGAAGCACTCGGCCAGGGTCTGCCAGCCCAGGTCCAGGGCCTGTTCCAGCCCGATATCCACCTTCAGGTCCAGGAACCGCCGGTAGAACTTTTGGGAGTAGTCCAGATAGCGATCGTCCTCCGGGGTCTTATCGAAGCCCATGGCCAGCTTCTGCTCCACCTCCCGGCTCTTGGCGTAGAGCCGGATCATGCTGTTCATGATGTGGCCGTGGTCCTCCCGGGTCACCTTGCCGATCACCAGCTGCTTGAGGCGGGACAGCGAGCCGAAGGGCTCCACCACTCCCTTGCGCAGGTAGAACTGCCCCTCGGTGATGTAGCCGGTGTTGTCCGGCACCGGATGGGTGACGTCGTCGCCCGGCATGGTGGTCACCGCCAGGATGGTGATGGAGCCGGCCCCCTCGAAATCCACCGCCTTCTCGTAGCGGGCCGCCAGGTCGCTATACAGCGAGCCGGGATAGCCCAGGTTGGAGGGCACCTGGTCCATGGAGATGGCGATCTCCTTGAGGGCGTCGGCGAAGGCGGTCATGTCGCTCAGCAGCACCAGCACCCTTTTCCCCTGCACCCCGAACTGCTCGGCCGCCGCCAGGGCCAGGTCCGGCACCAGCAGACGCTCCACCACCGGATCGGAGGCGGTGTGGATGAACATGATGGTCCGGGACAGCACCCCGGCCTGCTCGAAGGAATTCTTGAATTTCAGATACTCGTCGTATTTCAGGCCGATGCCTCCCAGGATCACCACGTCGGCGTTGGCCCGCATCCCTATCCGGGCCAGCAGTTCGTTGTAGGGCTCGCCGGCCGCAGCGAAGATGGGCAGCTTCTGGCTCTCCACCAGCGGATTGAAGACGTCCACCATCGGCACCCGGGTCTCGATGAATCCCCGGGGGATCACCCGCCTGATGGGGTTGACCGACGGTCCGCCGATCTCGATCTTGGGCAGTGCTTTCAACTCCGGCCCGCCGTCCATCGGCTGGCCCGATCCGTTGAAGATCCTTCCCAGCAGGGCCTCCCCGAAGGCCACCTGCATGGGGTGTTTGAGGAACCGCACCTGGTCGCCGGTGGAGATGCCCCGGGTCCCGGCGAACACCTGCAGGAAGACCTGGTCGCCCTGCAGGCGGATCACCTGGGCCAGCGAAGAGCGGCCCTGTCCCTTGACTGTGGCCAGTTCGCCGTTGCGGATGCCGGCGGCCTGGACGGTGATGATGTCCCCCTGGATCCGGGAGATCAAATTATATTCCTGGATCATCTGGCCTCCTCCTTGCCCAGCATGGCGCCTATCTCCCGGCGGTATCCCGTATATTTTTCGCCCTGGTAGGGGCTGTACTTCATCTGGAAGAACAGGTTCTGCAGGCGGGTCATCTGGTCCCGGGCCTGCTGCTTGTTCTCAAAATCGAATTGGTGGCGGACCATCTCGGTCAATAAAATAAAATCCTCTATCTGCCGGTCGCGCGAGGTGGCCCTGTCCACCGGGTCGAAGGAATCCTGCTGCAGGCAGGTGGCGTCCACGATCTCCGATTTCTGGTAGCTCACCAGGTCGGGCAGGGAGATGCCCTCCTCCCCCACCACCAGCATCATCTGCCGGACGGCGTTGCCGTCGGCCATCAGCTTATGGGTCTCCCCCACCATCTCCACCCATTCCGGATGGCGCCGGTTCAGGAAATCCTCCATCTGTTTGAGGTACAGACTCCAGGATATCAGCGGATCGATGGCCGGATACCTCCGCTGGTCGGAGCGGCTGCGCGACAGCCCGTGGAAGGCCCCCACCACTTTCAGGGTGTTCTGGGTCACCGGTTCCTCGAAGTTGCCCCCGGCCGGGGAGACGCTGCCGATCATGGTCAGCGAGCCGGTGCTCTCATTATGCAGTTTGACCACCCCGGCCCGTTCGTAGACCGCGGCGATCCGGCTCTCCAGATAGGCCGGGAAGGCCTCCTCGCCTGGGATCTCCTCCAAGCGGGCTGAGGATTCTCTGAGGGCCTGGGCCCAGCGCGAGGTGCTGTCGGCCAGCAGCAAAACCTTCAGGCCCAGCTGTCGGTAGTACTCGCCCAGGGTCAGCCCGGTGTAGATGGATGCCTCCCGGGCCGCCACCGGCATGGAGGAGGTGTTGCAGATGATCACCGTCCGGTCCATCAGGGAGCGCCCGGTCTTGGGATCCTCCAGCTGGGGGAACTCCCGGATGGTCTCCACCACCTCGCCAGCCCGCTCCCCGCAGGCCACGATGATGACGATGTCGGCCTCGGCATAGCGGGAGATGATCTGCTGCAGCACGGTCTTGCCGGCCCCGAAGGGGCCGGGGATGCAGGCGGTGCCGCCCTCGGCCAGGGGGAAGAAGATGTCTATCAGCCGACACTGGGTCAGCAGCTGCTTGTCCGGCAGCAGCCGCTCCCGGTAGGCCCGCATCGGCTGTTTTACCGGCCACTCCTGTTTCATGGTAACATTGATCTCTCGACCATCCTGGTTTTTTATTTTGGCGATGGTGTGGGATATCTTGTATTTGCCGGCCGGGGATATTTCGGTGATCTCCCAATTGCCGGAAAGCGCCAGGGGGACCATTATGGGATGGCCGAACAGCCCCTCGGTGACCTCCCCCAGGTATTCCCCCGCCTTGACCCGGTCCCCCTTTTTGGCCAGGGGAACGAAGTCCCACAGCTTCTCCTCGTCCAAAGGCGGAAGGTATTGTCCCCGCTTCAGGAAGAAGCCCTGGTTGTTCTCCAGCAGGGCCAGCGGGTTCTGCAGGCCGTCGTAGATGTTGCCCAGCATGCCCGGCCCCAGCACGGCCGACAGCACCTGTCCGGAGAAATCGACCCGGTCGCCGATCATCAGTCCGGCGGTGCTCTCGAATACCTGCATGTCCACCTGGCGGCCCCGGATCCTGATGACCTCCGACTTTAGCGATTGCCCCTGGCAGTGGACGTAGGCCACCTCGTTCTGCATCACCTCCCGGCCGGGATCGATCTCGGCCACCACCAGCGGCCCGTTGACCGATACCACTCTTCCTATGGTCTTATCCGTCACTTAACTTCTCCGGCAAATGTTATTTTATCCAGGTCGAATGGCTTTCCCTGATCCTGCCACCGGGAAAATATATAGGCCTGCGATAGATGTCCCAGCAGGGCGTCCAGCGAAAAGCCGTCATGGTCCAGGCAGCCCGAGATGAACTTCAGCCGCTCCCGGTCCAGGTACCTCTCCGCCTCCAGCGGGCCGGGGCATTCCCCGAGGCCGGAGAGCAATTTATCGAAACTGTAGCCCGCCTGGTTCGGGGCCACCAGATATCCGGCCGGATCCAGGCCCGCCGCAGAGGCCCGCCATGACGACAGCGCATTGCGCAACTGGATCTCCCAGGGCAGGTATTTTTTCAAAAAGGCATTGCCGGACCTCTCAGCTGTCCCCAGGGCCCGGGCGTGATACATCTCCCACAGACGATCGTAGACATAGGGCCGGGCCGGGGCGTCAGCCTGCCCTTTCAGAAAATCCAGGATCACCTCCGGCAGGCCCTCCTGGGTGTCGATACCCTCCAAAGTCAGTCTTCCCCCCGGCAGGAATTTTTCCCGGCCCGATTCCCGGCTGATGAAATTGGCCACGTCGGCGCAAAGCAGATGGACCTCCAGCGTTTCCCGGTCGGCCGGAGCTATGTTCTGCCGGGCCTGGGCCGCCAGCCAGGTTACCTCCGCCCCCAGGGGCTGGCCCAGGGCCGCCGGCAGGGGCGGCAGCAGGGACATCAGGTAATAATAATTGCCCACGGAATTTATTTCTCCCTGGGAGCAAAGAAATGCTTGCGGAAGCGGGGGGAGCAGAAATCGGCCAGGGCCTCGGCCAGTCCGTCGCTGAAGTTGAAATGGGTGCCGCTCCCCTGAAGTCCCAGCTTGAAGCCGAAGCTGATCTGGTCGGTGAAGCGGACGTCCACCTGGCCCAGCATCTTGTGGCTGCATTTGTCCAGAAACCAGGCCTCCAGTTCTTTTTTCTGCTTCTCCGGCAGCAGCAGTTCTATCCTGGTTTCCTTCCCGGCGCCCTTGGAAAAGGCGGCCAGCACCTGCTCCATCATCTGGGTCATGAATCCCGGGGCGGCTGCCAGCCGGCGGATCTCCTCATCCAGCACCGGCCGGACCACCGAGCCCTCCAGATCCTCCTGCACCTTCAAAAGGAAGTTCCGGGCGGCGGTGTCCAGGTCCGCCTCTATCTGCTTTTTTATCAGGCCGGCCGAGGCTTTGGCTTGGGACACCGTCTCATCGGCCTGCCTGCGGGCCCCGGCTTTGATGGCCTCGGCCTCAAGTCTGGCCTCGGCCAGTATCTTCTCGGCCTGGCCCTTGGCCGGCTCGATGATCCCGTCCTTGAGCTCCTTGGTGATATCGCCCAGGGTTCTGGTCATTTATATCTCCTTTTTCTTGGAAGCATGACTGGTCAATTTAATATTTCAAAATGCAGATATTAAATTGTAAATTTCAAATTTATTGTTTGCCGCGCTTGGCAGTTACCACTGACTTCGCAATTATTTTAACCAACTCGGTTGCTTCTTTGAATAAGTCGTCTGTTTGAACGTCGGGTACTAATTGAGCCTTGCGAATAAGCCTTAGCCAATACAACGATTCTTTTAATTCTTTCAGAACGATCTGCATCTTATGGATGAAATCATTCTTGCTTTCTGCCCCGCAGCATTCCTCATAATTTGCCCCGGCCGAGGTCGTAGCTCTCATCAGCTGTTTCGAAATGTGAAATCCGGCTGCGGTCTTTGCCAAGGTTCCCATTAATTTGATTATGGCGGCGGCAAAATTCAACAGGCGTTCTGATATTTCATTCTTCTGCAGGCTCATTTTTCAATTTGAATTTTTAATTTTACATTTTGCATTTTGCATTTTGCATTTTTAATCAAAGTATCTTCCCGATCCTCTCCACCGCTTCCTTCATCCGCTGGCTGGGTATGGTCAGGGCCATCCGCACGTATCCCTCGCCGTTGGCCCCGAAACCGACCCCCGGAACCGCCATCACCCCGGCCTTCTCCAGCAACAGATCGGCGAAGTCTATCGACCCCGTTTTGCCCGGCGTCTTCAGCCACAGGTAGAAGGTGGCCTTTGGCAGATCGAATTCCAGCCCCATTTTCTTGAGCCCGGCGGCCAGGATGTCCCGGCGCTCCTGGTAGATCCGGCAGTTGTCCCTGACGCATTCCTGCGATCCCTCTAGGGCGGCGATCCCGGCGTACTGCACCGCCTGGAACACCCCGGAATCGGTGTTGGTCTTTATCTTGAGAAGGGCTGATAGGATATCGCTGTTTCCCACCGCCATCCCTATCCGCCATCCGGTCATGTTGTAGGTCTTGGAGAGCGAGTGGAATTCGATGGCGCATTCCTTGGCCCCCTCCACCTGCATTATGCTGGGCGGCTGGTATCCGTCGAAGGCGATCTCGGAATATATCCCGTCGTTGAGGATGATGATCTGGTTCTTGACCGCCCATTCGACCAGCTCCCGATAGAAATCCAGGTCCGCCACCGCCGAGGTGGGATTGCTGGGGTAGCACAGGAATATGGCCTTGATGTTTTTGGTGGGAAGATCGGCGATGAGCGGCAGGTATTGGTTCTCCGGCCGGACCGGGTATTTGACTATCTCCGCCCCGGCGAACATGGTCTGGGCGGCATAGACCGGATAGCCCGGATCGGGGCACAGCACCCTGTCGCCCGGCCCGAACAGGGCCCAGCAGATGTGGGCCAGGCCGTCCTTGGCGCCCATCAGGGCCACCACCTCATTTTGGGGATCGAGCGCGGCCCAGAATCTTTTATGATACCAGGCTGCCACCGCCCGGCGGAAGGACAGCATCCCGTCGTAGGTGGGATAGCAATGGTTCTCGATGTTGCCGGCCTGGGCGCACAGGGCGTCCACGATATGCTTGGGCGTGGGCAGGTCGGGATCGCCCACCCCCAGGTCGATGATGTCGGCCCCCTTATCCTGCAGCTCCTTCTTCTTGGCGTTGAGCTGGGCGAACAGATAGGGCGGCAGCCTTTGCAGCCGGTCGGCGGATACTATCCTCATTATTTTCCCCTCAGCTCCTTGATCTTATTTTTGGCGAAATCATTCTGGACCATGCCGCCCTGTCCGCTCTCCAGATATCTCTCCAAAGACTTTATGGCCTCGGAGGTCTCCTTCGAAGTGCGATCTTTCTTGGCGGCCAGCCTGGAGCCCAGCAGGTAGTGGGCCTCCATCTTCTGGTCTTCGCACAGTACGGCCCGTCGCAGGTAGCGGATGGATTCGTCCAGGTATTTGGGGTCGGTCATGGCGTAGGCCAGGTTGTAGCTGATCTCGCTGCTGCAGGAATCCAGCAGGTAGGCCTTTTTATAATAGACGATGGCCGAATCGTTGGCCGGCATATTGAGAAAACAGTAGGCCATATTGCTATAAAGGGAGGGCTGGTTGGGATTCCCGGCCAGGCCTTTTTGGAGCGTTTCGACGGCCTGGTCGAATTTTTCCATCCTGGCATAGGCCTGGCTGAGGGCGATTATGGCATCGGTGTAATTGGGATTATACTTGACCGCCTGGGTAAAATTCTCTATGGCCGTCTCCCGGTTCTGGGGAGTGGAATAGCAGATCCCCAGGTTGAAATAGGCTGGGGCGAAATCCGGCCTGAGCTTGACGGCCTTCTGGAACTCGCCGATGGCCATCAGGGTGTCGCCCCTCTGGAAGGCTTGCACCCCCTGGTCGAAATGCTCCTCGGGGGTCCCGCTGACGCAGCCGATGGTGAAGGCCGACAAAGCCAGTGCGATCAAAATATTTATTTTCATATATCCGCTTTCTTGTTTTCTTTTGTCCCCCTTCCCGAAACGGGAAGGGGCAGTTTGCCCGCCTATATGTACTGCCTGCTAATGGCGGGGGGTTGAGTTGGTTAGGCCAGCACGTCCTTCATATCGTACATCCTGGGCTTGGCCTGGGCCAGGAATTTGGCGGCCGCCAGCGCCCCCTCGGCAAACACCCGCCGGCTGTGGGCCCGGTGGGTGAACTCCAGCCGCTCGCCCGGCCCGGCAAAGATCACCGTGTGCTCGCCCACAATGTCCCCGGCCCGGATGGACACCACTCCGATCTCGCCCTCGGCCCGGGGTTGGCTGGAGTTTTCCCGCTGATAGACCGGCCGGCCGCCCCGCACCGCGGTTATCTCGGACAGCAGCTTCTTGGCGGTGCCGCTGGGGGCGTCCTTTTTGTTCTTATGGTGGGTTTCGATGATCTCCACATCGAAGTTGCCGGGGATGGTCTTGGCCGCCCGGGAGATGATGTCGTAAAGCAGGTTGACCCCGATGGACAGGTTGGAGGAGACCAGCAGGGGGACCTTTTGGGAGAGCTCCTGCAGTTCCTTCATCTGCCCGTCATTGATCCCGGTGGCGCCGATGACCATGGGCTTTTTATGCTGGGCCGCGATCCGGGCGTTGTTCAGCGAGGCCTCGGGCGAGGTGAAGTCTATCACCACATCGCCTTGGTCTATTATTTTGCCGAGATCCGCCGACAGCTCCGGCAGAGTGTCCCCGAATTTCTGGCCGATCATCGAATGTCCCTGGCTTTCGATTAGGCCAGCGATGGTAAAATCAGAATTCTCCCGGCAGGCTTCGATCAGGGCCTGGCCCATCCGGCCGCCCGCCCCGCAGATGATTAAGTTGATCATGGTATTATTCCATCCTATTCATTCCAAAAAGAAAAACAGGGCAACCTTTTAATTATGCCCCAAGGTATGCAACCATGTTATGAAATCATTATCTCCCGCTCTAAGAATCAAGGTGTCCAGTGGCGCTTTTTGTGCAAAATGCCTGAATATATAACCGTATTTCCGGTAATCCCCCCGTTCCGGGTCCCCTATGGTTCTCCATATTTCCCCGGGGCTCATCCGGTAGTCCTTCAATTTCAACTGGTCGGCCGCATATATGGCAAACCCCTCGAAAAACCAGACCGGGCCCATGGCCTCCTCATTGCCGTTCAATATCCTGATATGGAGCCGGTGGGCCATTTCATGAGCCAGCAGTTTGGCGTAATAATCATCCTCTTTGCCCTCGGGAAAATTCTCTATGAATATCTCCGGGGTCACCGCCATTAAGATCCTGTTCTCCAAAGCTGCCGAATAGGTTTTGGGCAGTTTGGCGCCGATATCCAAACCGGCGCTTTTCAATATTGCTTCATCGAACATTCCTTTGTCGGCAAAGACCACAAAGCTATCGGCAAAACTTTCTGTTGCCAAAGGTGCCCAGCCATTTTTCCCCGCAAAGTCACCGATCATTTTCCGGGCCGCCGTCAAAGCCTGCTCGAATTCGATTCTCCTTTTATCCAAAGAGGCTGGAAGGATTACCGAAATGCTCTTCATTTTGTTGCCATCACTGTCTTTGGTCTTGTTGAGAATTGGCGGTTCGCTTGAGGCCCGGCAGCCTGCCAGCAGAACCAGGCAAACCAGGGATTTTATCATTTGCGACATATTCAGTGCCGGGCTATGTAATCGTCCAGCTCCCCGTGCCAGGCGCCGGGCTCATAGGTCTTAGGCACCGTCTCCTCGCTGAACAGCAGGTCTATCAGGTAACGCGGCCGTTTGCCGCCTATATGCATCGATTTTATGCAGGATATGCAATAGACCGCCACCTCCTGGGCCGGCATCTCCCAGGCCCGCTTGGTCATCTGCGCCTTGACCTGTTCCACCGGGATGACCCCGTAAAAGCTGTCCCCGCAGCAGGTGCTTTTGGTCCGGGTGTGGGCCGGCTCCGCCACTTCGATGTTCATCTTTTTCAGCAGGGTCCGGACGGCCTGGTGCACCCGCTCCTGGTCCCGGGTGGGGCAGGCGTCGAGGATGGACATCCGGCGGCCCGCATGGTCCGGGAATTCGAAGAAATCGCTCTGGGCCAGGATCTCCCACAGGGAGATGGTGGAGGTATTCTGGTAATCGTTCCGGAACCGCTTGTCGCAGCCGGGACAGATGTTGATCACCTCGGTCGCTTCGGTAAACTGCGGATCATGGTGACAGCAGATATCCAGCCGGTTCATCGGGCCCAAGTTTTCATTCAGCAGGGAATGCAGTTTGCCGGCCAGTTCCGGCTTGTACAGCATCAGGCCGCAGCCCGGGGCGAAGATCCTTTTCTTCATATCTCTTCTTTAAAAGCGCTGGATATTTTCCCCTTAAATGGGCCGGGCGATCAGGATCCCCTCCAGGCGGTTGTAGTAATCGTAGCTTCCGGTCCACAGGCCGTACCACTGGCCCCCCAGCTTCCAGTGGTATTTATAGGGCCGGTTCCGGCCGTTGGTGGAAAGGCCGTATCGCATCCAGCCCACCCCTATCCCGCTGCCGTCCAGGCTGGCGGTGCCGGCGCTGTCCCGGGTATCGCCGTAATGGCCGCTGCTGGCGCAGTCCAGTATCCTGATGGTGGCTTCGCTGCCGATGATGATGGGCTGGCTCCAGGCGATCATGACATGGCCGGTGCTGGCGTCCTTGTTCTCCCGGTCCTGGTACTGCTTCCGCCAGTCCTGGTCGTATTTCACCACGATGATGTCGCCCTTCCTGATGGAATCCGCCGCCAGGAACACCTTCCAGTATTTGTTCTGGCCCACCGGGTTGGCTTCCCCGCCGGCGTCGTTGCCCAGGATGTCACGGAAATAATCGTAGAACCCCCAGGCCCGGGGCCGGGGATCGAAGGTGTGGAAGGCATTGGCGAACAGCGCCAGGTCCTGGTAATGGTCGTACAGCGCCTGCCGGATGACAAAATCTCCCACCAGGCCGGAGCAATCGTAGATGTAGGTGCCGGAGGCCTCGTCCATCACCCGGCCGGAGTAGTGTTCGTATTTGGTGGTGTCCAGATTGTCCAGGATGGCCTGGGCCCTGGCCTTGAAGATCCCGCCGGGCGCGGCGGCGCCGCTGGTGTCCTCGATCTGGACCGGCGGGGTGAAAACGGTGAGATCGAATTCCACCGGAAGGATCTCGTAGTCCGAATGGTAGGTCTCGGTGAAGGAGGGATCCTCGGCGCTGGTGGGGGTTTCCTTGCTGCAGCCGAAGACCAGCAGCACTAAGCTTGTTAATGAAAGAACAGCTCTCTTCATTATATTTCCTTTGATTAATTTCCCGATATGCGATAGTTCTCAAGACATAGAGATATTTCTTAAAAGCCAGTTTAAACGTTCAAACAATTCAAACACCGCCTGCCACTTATCATTGCAACTCATACTGTAAACCATCGCCCGACCTTTATCATTCCCCCTCAAACAAACATCCCGGCAAGCATGGGGCCTATCCCCGCTCCACCTCGTAGTTCGGAGCCTCCTTGGTGATCACCACGTCATGCACATGGCTTTCCTTCAAGCCGGCGTTGGTTATCCTCACAAAGGTGGCCTTCTGCTGGAGGGCCTTAAGATTGGCCGCCCCGCAGTATCCCATCCCGCTCTTCAAACCCCCGATCAACTGATAAACAGTATCGGCCAGCGGGCCCTTGTAGGGTATCCGGCCCTCTATGCCCTCGGGCACGAACTTTTTCTCCTCGGTGTTCTTCTCCTGGAAATACCGGTCGGCGCTGCCCTTGCGCATGGCGCCCAATGATCCCATCCCGCGGTAGACCTTGTAGCTGCGGCCCTGCAGCAGGATGGTCTCGCCCGGGCTCTCCTCGGTGCCGGCGAAGATGTTCCCGATCATGATGCAGTCGGCCCCGGCCGCCAGCGCCTTGACGATGTCGCCGGAGTATTTTATCCCGCCGTCGGCGATGATCGGTATCTTGTATTTAAGGGCCACCGCCCTGGCCTCCATCACTGCGGTCAGTTGCGGCACCCCCACCCCGGCTATCACCCGGGTGGTGCAGATGGAGCCCGGCCCGATCCCTATCTTGACGGCGTCCACCCCGGCCCGGATCAGCTCCCGGGTGGCCTCGGCGGTGGCCACATTGCCGGCCACCAGGTCCACCTTGGGGAACTTGGCCTTGACCTTCTTGACCGCGGCTATGACCCCGATGGAATGGCCGTGGGCGGTGTCTATCACCAGGGCGTCCACCCCGGCAGCCACCAGGGCCCCGGCCCGCTCCAGAAAATCGCCGGACACCCCGATGGCGGCGGCCACCCGCAGGCGGCCTTGGCTGTCCTTGCAGGCGTTGGGGTGCTTCTCCTTTTTCATCACATCCTTGACGGTGAACAGCCCTTTCAGCATCCCCTTTTTATCCACGATGGGCAGTTTTTCTATCCGGTGCTGGTGAAGGATCCGGCTGGCCTCGTCCAGGGTGGTGCCCACCGGAGCGGTGATCAGGTTCTCTTTGGTCATCACATCGCCGATCTTTTTGGTGTGGTCCTTTTCGAACACCAGGTCCCGGTTGGTGATGATGCCCACCAGATGGCCTCCCGGGTCGGTGATGGGGATGCCTGAGATGGAGAATTTTCTCATCATGGCCAGGGCGTCTATCAGCAGGTGCTCCGGCGAAAGGGAGATGGGGTTGGACACCATCCCGCTCTCGGAACGCTTGACCCGGTCCACCTCGGAAGCCTGATCCTCGATGGCCAGATTCTTGTGGATCACCCCCAGGCCGCCCTCCCGGGCCAGGGCCACGGCCAGCCGGTGCTCGGTGACGGTGTCCATGGCCGCCGACACCAGCGGGATGTTCAGCTTTATGTGCCGGGAGAACCTGGTGCCGATCTCCACCTCGTTGGGCAGCACTTCGGATCTCTGGGGGACCAGCAGCACGTCGTCAAAGGTCAGCCCCTCGCCCTTAAGCCATTTGGTCATATATCCTCCATCATAAAATTTTCAAAAAAGGCTTTGCCACCAAGACACTAAGACACAAAGTAATTTTGATTGTTTGAAAAGCGGTCAACCCCCGACCTCAATCCAGCAGGTCCTTACGAGCCGGCTTGATATTGAACTGACTTCACTCATGTCACCCTGAGCCAAACACCATGCCCAACAAGCTGAATGGGTGACCCTGTCATCCAACGCCCAGCGACGTTTGCCAGCCGTCTCAGGATGACAGGATTTCCCCCTGGAAGACCAGCTTCACAGAACCCTCCAGGAAGACCTGGCTGACCGCCTCGCCGTCCAGCTGGAAATGGATGGTGAGCGTCTCCCCGCCCCGGGTCAGGCACTCCACCGGGGACTCGGCCATCCCCAGTCGGGCCGCCACCACCGCCGCCGCGGTGGCTCCGGTGCCGCAGGCCAGGGTCTCGTCCTCCACCCCCCGCTCGTAGGTCCGGATCTTAAGGTGGTGTCGGTCGGCGATCTCGATGAAATTGGCGTTGGTCCCGGCCGGCTGGAATCTGTCGTGGTGCCGGATCTTGCGGCCGGTCTCCACCACCGGAAAGTCATCCAGCTCGGCCACCGGGATCACCACGTGCGGCACCCCGGTATCGGCAAAGGAGGCCGAAAATCCCCGCTGGTCCAGCTCCAGCAGGAACCGCAGGTCGAAGTCGCGGGGCTCCCGCATCTGCAGTTTCACCCGGTCATCAACCACCTCGGCCCTATGCAGGCCGTCCCCGGCCTGGAATGACATCGCCTGGCCGGCCGCCCCGATGGAATGGGCGAACCAGGCGATGCAGCGCCCGCCGTTGCCGCAGAAGGCCGCCTCGCCGCCGTCGGCGTTGAGATAGCGCATCCGGAAATCGGCCTGGGCCGATCTTTCGATGACCAGCACCCCGTCGGCCCCCACCCCGTTGCGGCGGTGGCATAATCTTTGGACCAGCGGGGAGAGATCGGAGGGCAATTGCCCGTCGCGGTTATCCAGCAGGACGAAATCGTTGCCGCTGCCGGACATCTTGTAGAAATTCATATCACCTGTATGCAATGATAAAAGAAGTATACAGCACCCGGTATACAGTATACTGGATACTTAATACCCAGACGGGCTACTTTACTTTGAGCACATCCACCAGCTGGTCGAACTTGGCCAGCAGTTCGCTCATCTGCTCCTGCTTTTTGGCTCGGTCATTAAGCTCCGCCTGGTAGTACTCGGTGGCCTGCTTGAAAAAGCGCAGGCTGAAGTAGAACCACACGACCCCCAACCCCAGCACCAGCAGCATGAAAAGGCCGTAGAATATAATTCCTATTCCCCCTAAAACGCCCATGATGGTCTCCTTTATGGGTAGTTGTTATTAGTGCCACCGCGAGCACTCGGGGTGGCACTAATTATTTTTATTTCTTCTTTTTGGCCTTGGGCCTCCGGGCATTGTTCTTGACCAGGGTCACCATTATCGCCTTCTGGATATGCAGCCGGTTCTCGGCCTGGTCCAGCACCTGGGAGTGCGGGCCGTCCAGCACCTCGCTGGTGACCTCCTCCTCCCGGTGGGCCGGCAGGCAGTGCAGGAAGATGGAATCCTTTTTGGCTACGTCGATGATATTCCGGTTGATCTGGTAGGGGGCGAACACCCGGGCTTTGAGCTCCTTCTCCGACTCCTGGCCCATCGAGGCCCAGACGTCGGTGTAGATGACGTCGGCGTTGCGGGCGGCCTCTCGCGGATCACGCACGATCTGCAGGGTGGTCTTGGTCTTGGCGGCCAACCCCTGGGCCTTCTCCCAGATGCCCCGGTCCGGCTCGTAGCCCTGCGGGCAGCCCACCGTCATGTTGACGCCCAAAGTGGCGGCGGCCAGCAGCAGCGAATTGCAGACGTTGTTGCCGTCGCCGATGTAGGCCAGCTTAAGGCCCTTGAATTTCTTCTTGTGCTCCAGGATGGTCAGGAAATCGGCGAATATCTGGCAGGGATGCTCCAGGTCCGACAGGGCGTTGATCACCGGTATGTCGGTGTTCTCGGCTATCTCCACGATGCTCTTGTGGGCGAAGGTGCGGGCCATTATCAGGTCCACCCAGCGGTTGATGTTGCGGGCGATGTCCGGGGTCGACTCCCGCTTGCCCAGGGACATTTCCAAAAATATTCCATGCCCGCCCAGCTGGGTCATGCCGGTCTCAAAGGTGACCCGAGTGCGCAGGGACGGTTTTTCGAAGATCATGGCCATGGTCTTGTCGGCCAAAAGTTTGGGTGATTTCCCGGCCTTGGTCGGCTTCTTGATTTTTATCGCCAGCGCAAAAAGATCATCCATCTCCTTTTTATTCAAGTCCGCTACCGAGAGAAGGTCCTTCTTCATTTGTTCCTCCATTTAATGGTTTGTGAGCAAAGGTACTAGCCTTAAGTTATGAATTTCATTTCAAAAATAGCCCGCAAGTTTTTAATCGCTTGCGAGCCAATATCTTCAACAATCTATATATCCATATGATACAATGTGTTATAAAATATGTTGATGCTGTTATTTACGGGCTAATTTTACCTTATTATAAGATTTTAGTCAAGAGAAAACGAAATGCCTGATATTGTGTCTTCTGGTGCGCCTGGCCCGATTCTCCACCGGAGGCGGACGGTTCACACCTAAAACTATTATAGGAAAAACCCAAACCTAATGGTGCGCCTGGCCCGATTCGAACGGGCGGCCTGCGGATTCGAAGTCCGATGCTCTATCCAGCTGAGCTACAGGCGCATATTATGACTACCTTGATGCCTGGCTTCCTTGCCTCTTGTCCTGAGCTGCCAGGCTGAGTTTATCGAAGTCCGGTCGAAGGAAGCTACCGGCGCAGATTGGCAAATGGTCATCGAGTTGGCCGGGGTCTCGATACATCCTGCCTTCGGCGAGATACTCGACCACCGGCCAGTATCGAGATGACCATTTGCTATTCTTCAGATATTAGCCAGCGCCTGTTCCAGGTCGGCCATAATGTCCTCCGGGTCCTCGATGCCCACCGCTATCCTGACGAAACCGGCCGTCATGCCCACCGAGGCCAGATCCTCCTCGGAATAGGCCAGATGGGTGGTGGAGGCCGGGTGGGTGACCAGGGTGTCCACGCTGCCCAGGCTGACCGCCAGCTTGCACAGCCTGAGGTTGTTCTGGAATTTGCGGCCGGCCTCGCGCCCGCCCTTCAGGTCGATGGCCAGCACCCCGCCGTAGCCGCCGCTCATCTGTTTTTTGGCGATCTTATGGGCCGGACAGGATTCCAGGCCCGGATAGCAGGTGCGCAATACCTGGGGGTGTTTCTCCAAAAATCGGGCGATGATCATGGCATTCTGGGAATGGCGCTCCACCCGCAGGGGCAGGGTCTGCAGGCCGCGGGACATCAGCCAGGCGGTGAGGGGCGCGATGGATCCTCCCAGGTTCTTGAAGGCCATGGGCCGGATCTGGTCGATCTCGGCCTTGGGCCCAACCACCACCCCGCCCATGGTGTCGCCGTGTCCGCAGATGTACTTGGTGGCCGAGTGCAGGACGATATCCACCCCCATCTCGATCGGCCTCTGCAGGCAGGGCGTGGCGAAGGTGTTGTCTATGACCACTTTCAGATTGTGCTTTTGGGCGGCCTTGACGGTCTCGGCGATGTCCACCACATCCAACGTCGGGTTGGCCGGGGTCTCTATGTAGACCAGCTTGGTTTTATCGTTGGCCTTGGCCGCCAGCAGGTTGTGAATGTCATTGGCCGGCAGGTAGATGATCTCGATGTTCATCTTGGGCAGCAGGTCCTTGAACAGCCCGAAGGTCCCCCCGTAGATGGGGGCCGAGGAGATGATGTTGTCGCCGGGGCGGCAGTAGGTCAGTATCACCGCGGCGATGGCCGCCAGACCCGAGGCGAAGGATATGCCCTCATCGGTCCCTTCCAGCAGGGCCATCCGTTTTTCAAAATCCTGGCTGGTGGGATTGCCCAGCCGGGTGTAGACGAAGCCCGGCTCCTGCCCGGACATCACCGCCGCGCCCTGCTCGGCCGAATTAAAAACGAATTCTGATGACTGGTAGATGGGCATGGATACCGGACGGATCTTGGTAAGGTCCGGCATGCCGGCCCCGTGCACCGCCAGGGTGTTGAATTTGACTTTTCCGTGAGACATTTTTTTGGCCCTTCTATAAATTTATTTTTTAAAGATTGCATCTATAAGGAAACCATGAATGCAGGAATTATTTCAGGTTGGACCAAACATTTACCAAATAAATCTGCGTGAATCAGCGTTCTATAAAGGTTTCTGTTTCAATCATATCAGCTGAAGACTATAATTTTACTTCAAAAGGGAGATCAGCACCCCGGCCGCCATGGCGGTGCCCAGCACCCCGGCCACATTGGGACCCATGGCGTGCATCAGCAGAAAGTTATTCTTGTTGGCCCTCTGCCCCTCCACCTGGGAGACCCGGGCCGCCATGGGAACCGCCGAGACCCCGGCCGAGCCGATCAGCGGATTGACCTTTCCCCCGCTCACGATGTAGAATAATTTTCCCAGCAGCATGCCCCCAAATGTGCTGAACCCAAAGGCCACCAGCCCCAGGGACACTATCTTCAGGGTGGACAGGCTCAGGAAATTGCCGGCCTCCATGGTGGCGCCCACCGAAGCAGCCAGCAAAATGGTGACGATGTTGCACATCTCGTTCTGCAGGGTCTGGGAAAGCCTTTCGGTGACCCCGCTCTCCCGGATGATGTTCCCCAGCATCATGGTCCCGATCAGGGCGATGGCCTGGGGCAGCAGCAGGGCGGTGATGATGGAGATGGCAATGGGAAATATTATCCGCTCCCGATGGCTGACCGGCCGCAGCTGTTTCATCACGGTGGCCCGCTCCTTCTTGGTGGTCATCAGCCGCATGATGGGCGGCTGGATCAGCGGCACCAGCGACATGTAGGTGTAGGCCGCCACCGCGATCGGCCCCAGCAGGTGCGGGGCCAGCTTGCTGGCGGTGAAGATGGCGGTCGGCCCGTCGGCCCCGCCGATGATGCCGATGGCCCCGGCCTCGGCCAGGTTGAAGCCCAGGGCGGTGGCTATCAGCAGGGCGGCGAAGACCCCGAACTGGGCTGCCGCCCCCATCAGAAAGGTGGTGGGATTGGCCAGCAGCGGGCCGAAATCGGTCAGGGCCCCGATCACCATGAACATCATGGTGGGCAGAACCTCGGTGGAGACGCCCACGTTGTAGATCAATGTCAGCAGCCCATCAGGCCCCACCACGTTCGACAGCGGCAGGTTGGCCAGAAAGGCCCCGAACCCGATGGGCAGAAGAAGCAGCGGCTCAAATCCCTTGAAAACCGCCAGGTAGACCAGGGTCAGGGAGACCGCCATCATGATCACGTTGCCCAGGGAAAGATTGGCCATCCCGGACATTTGGATCAGCAGTGAGAGGTGGTGAATTATGGTGTTCATCTTCTGCCCCCCCTGCTGGCCGCTTCCTGAAGGGAGACCAGCCGCCAGGAGCTGCCCTGTCCCGCCGCGGGTTTGACCTGTCCGCCGGCCAGATCAAGTTCCGCCGATAAGGCCCCCATCACCACCGCGGCGATCTCGGAGTCATCGGTTTCGGCCGGTACGGCCGATTGGACCGGCATCGGCTGGACCTCCGGGGTACCGTTCTTATCCCCGGCCAGCCGGCCCACCAGGGATATCACTCCGGCCATGATGGCCAGGGCGATAAAGACTATGGTCTGGGCGATCAGGCAGACGATCAGGGCCCCGCCCATCCCCACAAAATCGTTAGACATCTTTTCCTTTCTATTACTTTCCGCAGGTTTCCTGCAGTTTCTTGGTCAGGGCCGGAAGCACTTCGAAGACATCGCCCACTATCCCGAAACTGGCCACCTTGAAGATGGGGGCCTCGGGGTCCTTGTTGACGGCGATGATGCAGTCGGAGGACTGCATGCCCACCAGATGCTGGATGGCCCCGCTGATGCCGCAGGCGATGTACAGCTTGGGAGCCACCGTCTTGCCGGTCTGGCCCACCTGGTGCGAGTAGGGTATCCAGCCGGCATCCACCGCCGCCCGGGAGGCCCCCACCGCGCCGCCCACCGCCCGGGCCAGGGCCTCCACCAGCTTGAAATTCTCCGGGGCCTTCAGCCCCCGGCCGCCGGAGACTATGATGTCGGCCTCGGTCAGCTTGATCATGTTGGTGGCTTCTTCGACGACCTGGGCCACCGAGGTGCGGGAGGCCAAAGCGGCTTTGTCGTATGATTTTTTGATGATCTGGCCTTGGCGGGTTTTATCACACTCGGCCTCCTTCATCACCTTGTGCCGCACCGTGGCCATCTGGGGCCGGTGGTTGGGGCAGATGATGGTGGCCATTATATTTCCCCCGAAGGCCGGACGGGTCTGGAGCAGGATCCTTCTCTCCTCGTCGATGGCCAAAGAGGTGCAGTCGGCGGTCAGTCCGGTGCGGGCTTTGATGGCCACTTTGGGGATCAGGGCCCGGCCGATGGTGGAGGCGCCGCCCAGCACTATCTCCGGCTTATACTCCTTGATCAGGGATGCCATGATCCTGGCATAAGGCTCGTCGCAAAAATGCTCCAGGGCCGGATCGTCGGCGGCATAGACCTTGTCGGCCCCGCGCTGGATCAGATCCTGGCAGGCCGGGCCGATGTCCTTGCCCATGATCACCGCGGCCAGCTCCACCCCCAGGGCATCGGCCAGCTTGCGGCCCTCGCCCATCAGCTCGTAGGAGATGCTCTGCACCTGGCCGTTCTTCTGCTCGGCGAACACCCACACCCCTTTGAAGCCCGAGATGTCGGCCTTCTCCACCGCATCCTTGCGCAGCAGGATGGCATCGAAGCCGCAGGAGGCCACGCAGGCCCCGCACAGGGTGCACTTGTCGTCGTCGATGACCGCCAGGTTGTCCTGCAGGCTGATGGCCCCGTAGGGGCAGGAGGCCAGGCAGGCCCCGCAGCCCACGCATTTGTCTGGGATTATCTCTATATCGCTCATTTGGCTCCTTACTTTTCTTAGCCTCACCCTTCCCTCTCCTAAAGCATTAGGAGAGGGGCAGGGGAGAGGTCTGTCAGATTATTTGCTGTTCTTTCAGTCCGTTGACCACCTTCTCCACCGCTTCATTGATATCGCCCTGCAGGATCACCCCTCCCGAGCGCACCGGCGGCGTGAAGATCTTCACCACGTTGGTGGGCGAGCCGTTCAGCCCGATGTTCTTCTCGTCGGCCGCGATATCGGCGGCCTTCCAGACGGTGGGCTGGAACGATTTGGCCCTCATCTTGCCCTTCAGCGACGGCAGGCGCGGTTCGTTGATCTCCTTGACCACGGTGAACATGGCCGGCAGGGAGGTGTCCACCACCTCGTAGCCTTCCTCGGTCATCCGCCACACCCGGGCCTTTTTATCGTCGATCTGCTCGATCTTCTTGACGTAGGTCACCTGGGGAATGTCCAGGAATTCGGCCACGCCGGGTCCCACCTGGGCGGTATCGCCGTCGATGGCCTGCTTGCCGCACAGGATGACATCGGCCCCGCCCATTTTTCTGATACCCATGGACAGGGTGTACGAGGTGGCCCAGGTGTCGGCCCCGGCAAAGGCCCGGTCGGAGAGCAGGACGGCGTCATCCACCCCCATGGAGATGGCTTCTCTCAAAGCATCGATCACCTGGGGCGGCCCCATGGAGATTACGGTGACCTTGCCCCCCAGCTTCTCCCGAAGCCTCAGGGCCTCCTCGATGGCATACATGTCGAAGGGATTGATGATGGAGGGCACCCCCTCCCGGATCAGGGTGTTGGTGGCCGGATCTATCCGGACATCGGTGGTGTCCGGCACCTGTTTGATACAGACGACGATGTTCATAATCTTTTATTATCTATTGAGTTATGGGTTTATAAATTTAATACAGGCATTGATTTTATCATAAAATTTAGAGGGTGTCAATTATAATAAAAAAAGCCCCCTCCCGGGGGCTTCACTTGCCATTGGCACATTTTATAAGTTCTTTTATACAAACGCTTGCGGAGCGGATTATGTGATATTTTTGTTTTTCCAAAATTATGGCTATTTTTTGAATTTCTTTTGTTTTAATAGTAGTTTCGTTCTTTTTGAACTGTTTGTCATCAAACAAATCTTTTAAAGATATGTTCAGCGCCTTGGCAATTGCTTGAGCGCTTTCTATTGACGGGTTCCTTTGACCCCGTTCTATGGCCCCTATATAGGTATTATCCAAGCCGGAAAGTTCGGCCAGTTTTTCCTGGGTAAACCCTTTGGCCTTTCGTAAATACCTTATTTTTTGGCCCAATATTTTGCTGATTTTGCTCATGGCTACCCCTAATATAGACTGTCAGAGTTTACCAGAATAGCCGATAATTAAAAAGTGTCTATTGTCGTTATTTTGTTATTGACAAATACGACTATTGGGCGTATTATTATCAAAATACAAATTTAAATATTGGGAGGGGGAAATGAAAAAGCTGATTATTATCGCCATTCTGCCTATTTTAATTATAGGATGTTCAACAACGCGTGTTATGAAAATAACAACTTCAGAACCGGATGCAAAGATATATGTGGATAATGAGCTTAAGGGTACTGGGGCAGCTTCTGTGCCTATAACAGAAAACGAAAAGGTTATTACACGCATCGAAAAACAAGGCTATGTTACATGGATTGGAACATTCTCAAATTTAAAAGGAAAACAATTTCAATATAAAAACAATATTATTCTAGATAAAGACCAAGCCTTTGACGCTTCTATTCAATCGGATATGGCTAACGTTGATTTTTCTCAAGTTGTTAATAAAAAATTAACCGAAGGACAAGCTTGGAAGTTAGTTAATAATATTGTTACTAATTATTTTGATGAAGTTGAAATATCCGACAAAGCCACTGGCTATCTTAAGACCAACTGGGTTGTTACCCCTTTTAATAGCGGGAAAGTCCGGACTAGGATCATAGTTAAGGGCGGTAGCGACGAACCTTTGACTTATAAAATTAAACTTGTAAGCGAACAAACAAATGATCCAAATGCCAGCGTAAAAGAAGATGAAAAATTCAAAACATGGGATAGGGTTTTAAAAAAGTATCGTGATGTAATTCAAGAATTCCAAACACGGCTAAAATAAGGCAAACAAATGAAAAATATTATAACGAAGGATGAATACTGCAAAATAAGCTCAAAAAGGGGATTACCATTTAGGTGCCCCGTTTTGAATAACTGTATGCGAAGGGCAAATACAATATTGTTTTTTAGCTATTATGATAAAATTGGAATTAAAGACCCTATCGCTTATTTAATATCAGCGGGGGAACTGACCAACGATTTTAGAAACAATTATTTACCCGAAACATGCGAAGCATCATCTTGTTCAAAAAGTAAAGATGTTTTTTATTTTAATAATGTTTGCCCCGAAGTAAATTTGTTTGATGACACACATGCACCACCATTCGCTCAAGGCATAGCCTGTATCTCTGGTTCACACATAGATAGAACAACCAAGCTTAATAAATTTAGGCATTACTCTGAATGTCCCGAATATTGTGCAAATCAAAATATTAGATAGTTACCTATTATCAGTAAAAAAGGGCTGCTTTTCAGCAGCCCTTTTTAATTTTCAAGCGGTCACTCCACCGCCGGCGTTTCCGGATGCATCACCAGGGCCGGGGCCGCCGGCTCGATCACCCTCATGCCCTTCCACCTGCCGCCCAAAAAGCGGAAATAGAAGGCCAAACCCAGGGCCACCACATAGACCGAAGCGATGGTCCAGGAAACGTATATCCCGGCCTTCATCACCACGATGGCCAGATAGCTGGGGATCGACAGCAGCCCCAGGGACAGGGCCAGCACCATGTACATCACGAACTTGGTGTCGCCGGCTCCTTTGATGGCCGAGGAGAAGATGATGTTGAACCCGTCGAACAGGGAATAGATCGCTACGAACCGCAATAGGATAATTGTGGTCCGTCGGATGTTTTCAAACCGGGCCGGATCGGCCTTGGCGGCGAAGGGCATCAAAAAAAGATCGGGCCAGAAGAAATACAGCAGGGCCACCGCCGCCATGTAGATGAAGGTCAGGTGGAAGGCCGAGTAGACGCTGCGGCTGGCGGTTTTGGGGTCTTCCCCGCCCAGATACTGGCCCACCAGCACCGAGGTGGCGATCCCGAACCCGATCATGGGCATGAAGGCCAGGGTGTTGACGTTGAAGGCGATGTTGGAGGCCGCCAGGTTGTCGCTGCCCAGCCGTCCCACCAGCAGGATGAAAAAGGTGAACCCGGCCATGTCCACGAAGAACTGGATGCCGTTGGGAAACCCGAATTTCAGCAGGGACCCGAACCGGGTCTTGTCGAACCTCCATCCGCCCAGGGTGTTGTAGATCCGGTTATACTTGGGCCGGAAGATCAGCGCTGCATAGGCCGCCACCGAGAACACCGCCGAAAATACCGTGGCCCAGGCCGCCCCGGCCATCCCCATCTCGGGGAATCCGCCGTGTCCGAAGATCATCAGGTAGTCGAAGACGATGTTGATGGCGGTGGCGGCGATGTTGACCCACATCACCGGCACGGTCTTTCCCAGGCCGGAATAGAAGCCCGACAGGGCCGAGGCGGCCAGGGCCGGCAGGGCCCCGGCGCACAGGATGGCAAAATATACCGCCTCGTTCTTCTGCACCAGCGGTTCGTGTCCCACCCACCGGAAGATGTCGCCGGCCCAGGGTATCAGCAGCAGGGTAAGCAGACCTCCGATGGCGGCGATGTAGATCCCCTGCCAGATCATGGGGCCGATCTGTTTTTCCTGCCTGGCCCCGTAATACTGGGCCACGAAGGTGCTGACATACCCGGCGGTGCCCAGGAAGATGCACATCAGGGCGAAGTTCAGCATGCCGGCCGGCATGGCCGCGGCGATGGCCTCTGGGGAATACCAGGTCAGGAACATCCGGTCCACAAAATGCTGGACCGACCACGAGGCGGTGCTCATGATCAGCGGCAGGGCCATCACCAGGACCTCGCGGTAGCCTCCGGGGGAACGCCAGCGGGATTTTACTCGAGTGAGGATAATTAATTTTCCTTTATGATGCAAATAATATATTTATGCTGACATCAAGTTATGGTCATTTATGACCATTGATGATTAACCAGCGATATCATTAATGGTATCGCTGGGCATCCACCAAGGCCGGCTTAAGCTGGCCTACCATAAGTAAATCCCTAAAATCAAATCAGCAATTGCGTTTATATTGCTACTATCTTTACGCTTTTAACCTCCCCTATCCCCTCCTTGATCAAGGAGGGGATTTAAGGGGTGGTGTTCACTCTATGGCCATAAAGGCGCACTTGAGATACTGGGTCTCCTTGCTGGCCAGCAGCACCGGATGGTCCTTGGCCTGGTGCCGGAACTCCAGCAGCTTGATGGTCCGTCCGGCGTCCCGGGCGGCGTCCACCAGCATCACCCGGAACTGCTCCTCTTCTATATGATAGGAACAGGAGCAGGACACCAGGATCCCGCCCCGCGGCAGGAGCTTCATGGCCCTTAAGTTTATCTCCTTGTAGCCCTTGAGGGCCGGCTCCACGGATTTCTTGTTTTTGGCGAAGGCCGGGGGGTCCAGTATCACCAGATCGTACTTGACATCGGATTCGGACATGATCTTCAGCTCCTGCATCACATCGGCCTTGCGGAACCGGCAGGTCTGCTGCAGGCCGTTGAGCCCGGCATTTTTTGAAGCCATCTCGATGGCCGGTTCCGATATGTCCATCCCGGTGACCTCGGAGGCCCCGCCGGCCGCCGCGTTTATGGCAAAGGCCCCGGTGTGGCAGAAGCAGTCCAGCACCGTCCGGCCCTGGACATAGGGATGCAGGGCCGCCCGGTTGTCCCGCTGGTCGAAGAACCAGCCGGTCTTCTGGCCGTGCATCAGGTCGGCCGAGAATTTCAGGCCGTTCTCCTCGATGATCACCTCCGGCCTCAGCCGGCCCTGCAACTCTCCGATGGCCGGGGCCAGACCCTCCAGCTTGCGGGAATAGCTGTCGCTACGCTCGTAGATGCATTCCGGATCGAACTGCTCCTTGAGCGATTCCACCACGAACTCCCTGCGGCAGTCGGTCCCCAGCGACATGATCTCCAGCACCAGCTGCCGGTCGTAGCGGTCGATTATCAGCCCCGGCAGGCCGTCGGACTCGCCGTAGCACAGCCGGTAGAATTTGGATCCGGGATAGAACCTCTGCCGCAGGTCGTCGGCCTGCTTCAGCCGTTCCCTGATCAGCTCCCGGTCGAATTCCCGCCGCTCCCGGGAGTAGATCCGGACCGAGATCAGCGAATGGGGGTTGTAGAAACCGCTGCCGATCAGGTGGCCCCGGGAGTCGGACACCTGGACGTCCTCGCCGGGATACAGCCTCTCCGGCATTTTCCAGATCTCGTTGGAGAACACCCAGGGATGCCCGGCCTTGATCCGGCGCTCCTGGTTCTTGCGCAATAAAATTGTTTTCATGATCTGATTATATCCTGTTTTAAAAATATTAGCAATTTGGTGTATTGTAAGGATAAACTCCGGCACAAAGTTCGCACAACCTTATTTTAAATATCCTCTTGGCGCACTTCGCGTCTTGGCGTTTTGTCGGTTATATGCAGAATGAAGAAGGCCGGCATGAAGCCGGCCTTCTGTGCAGTATCCTATTCCTCGTCTTCATCGAATTCCGGCTCTGCCGCCGGGGCCGGGGCCAGCTCCTCCTCGTCCTGGCTCTGCTGCTCCACGATCTTAAGGTTGCGGTAGCGCTTCAGTCCGGTGCCGGCCGGGATCAGCCGGCCCACGATGACGTTCTCCTTCAAGCCCAGCAGGAAGTCGGTCTTGCCCTGGACCGCGGCCTCGGTCAGCACCCGGGTGGTCTCCTGGAAGGAGGCCGCCGAGATGAAGCTGGAGGTGGAGAGGGCCGACTTGGTGATGCCCATCAGCAGCGACTGGAAGGTGGCCGGCCGGCCGCCTTCGCGCATCACCCGCTCGTTCTCGTCGCGCACCTGGATCTTGTCCACCTGGTCCCCCTCGATGAAGATGGCGTCGCCCGGGTCCTCGATCTTTATCTTCTGCAGCATCTGGCGGACGATCACCTCGATGTGCTTGTCGTTGATGTGCACTCCGTTCAGACGGTAGACCTCCTGGATCTCGTTGACCAGGTACACCTGGACCGCGCCGGGCCCCTTGATCCGCAGGATGTCGTGGGGATTGATGGAGCCCTCGGTCAGCTTCTCTCCGGCCCGGACCCGGTCTCCCTCCCTGACGTACAGATGTTTGCCGTGGGGTATCAGGTAGGCCCGTTCCTCGTCGTTCTCGTTCTTGACGATGATGGTCCGCTGGCCCTTGGAGATCTCGCCGAACTTGACCCGTCCGTCGATCTCGGTGACCACAGCGGGATCGGTGGGTTTGCGGGCCTCGAACAGCTCGGCCACCCGGGGCAGGCCGGCGGTGATATCGCGGCTCTTGGATATCTCCCGCGGGGTCTTGGCCAGGAATTCGCCGGCCGTGATATTCTGGCCTTCCTGGACCATGATCCGGGCCCCTATGGGGATGGGGTAGCTGGAGCGCACCTTGCCGCGTTTGTCGACGATATTTATATGCGGATACAGGCTCCGGTCCTTGCTCTCGATGACCATGGGCCGCCGCATGCCGGTGATGTCGTCGAATTCCTCGGAGATGGTGACGTCGGGCACCATGTCGGCCAGCTGCACCGTGCCGGTGTGCTCGGCCAGTATGGCTGCGGTATGGGGGTCCCATTCGAAGATGACGTCTCCCGGCAGCACCGCCGCCTTGTCCGCCACCTTCAGCACCGAGGCGTAAGGCACGCTGTAGCGGGTCTTGACGTTGTTCTTCTCGCCGTGCAGGATGATCTCGCCGTCCCGGTTGATGGCCACCACCTCGCCCGATTCCATGGTGACGGTCTCCAGACCCTTGAACTCCAGGGTGCCCGGGATCTTGACGGTGACCTTGGACTGAGCCGCGATGCGGGACGAGGTTCCGCCGATGTGGAAGGTCCTCAGGGTCAGCTGGGTGCCCGGCTCGCCGATGCTCTGGGCCCCCATCACGCCGATGGCCTCGCCCATGTCCACCAGGTGGCCGGTGCCCAGGTTGCGCCCGTAACACCTGCGGCACAGACCGCGCTTGGCCTCGCAGGTAAGCACCGAACGGATCTTGACCTTCTCGATGCCGGCCTCCTCGATCTCCTCGGACGCCTCCTCGTTTATCTCCTGGCCGGCTTTTGCGATGATCTCCCCGGTGATGGGGCTGACCACGTCCTCCATGGCCACCCTTCCCAGGATGCGGTCTTTGAGGGTCTCGATGATGTCCTCGCCCTCTTTTAAGGCTCCGCGCTCATCGCCCAGAATGGTGCCGCAGTCGTCCTCGGTGATGATGATGTCCTGGGCCACATCCACCAGCCTCCGGGTCAGGTAGCCGGCCTCCGAGGTCTTCAGGGCGGTGTCGGCCAGGCCCTTCCGGGCTCCGTGGGTGGAGATGAAATATTCCACCACCGTCAGCCCCTCCCGGAAGTTGTTCAGGATGGGGGTCTCGATGATCTCCTGTCCGGTGAAACGCTTCTGGGGTTTGGCCATCAGGCCGCGCATGCCGCCCAACTGCCGGACCTGCTCCCGGGTGCCCCGGGCCTCGGAATCGAACAGCATGAAAACCGGGTTGAAGCCTTTCTTGTCTTCGGCCATGCCCTTGAGCAGGCTCTCGGTGACCTGGTTGTTGACGTGGGTCCAGGTGTCGATGATCTTGTTATATCTTTCGGTGTCGGTGATGACCCCCTTGCGGTACTGGCCCTGGATCTTCTCCACCGACTCGATGCCCTTGTTGATCAGGGCCTGTTTCTCGGAGGGAACGATGATGTCCGACAGGCTGATGGTCACCCCGGATTGGGTGGCGTACTTGAAGCCTATCTTCTTTATCTCGTCCATGAACATGGCGGTCTTGTAGCTGCCGATCTTGCGGAAAGAGGCCATGGCCAGTTTGTCCAGGGCTTTCTTGACCATGGTATCGTTGACGAAGCCCAGCTCCTTGGGCACGATCTGGTTGAACAGCACCCGCCCCACGGTGGTCTCTATGATCCGGCCCTCCAGCCTCAGCTTGATCTTGGCATGGATGTCAACCACCTCGTTATGATGGGCCAGGATCACCTCATCCTGATGGGCGAACACCTTGCCCTCGCCCTTGGAGTCGGCCCGGGGCTTGGTCAGGTAATAACAGCCGATGACGATGTCCAGCTTGGGAGTTATCACCGGTTTGCCGGAGGCCGGCAGCAGGATGTTGTTGGACGAAAGCATCAGGGTGGCCGCCTCGATCTGGGCTTCGTAGGACAGCGGCACGTGCACCGCCATCTGGTCGCCGTCGAAGTCGGCGTTGAAGGCCGCGCAGACCAGGGGATGGATCCGGATGGCCTTGCCCTCGATCAGCACCGGTTCAAAGGCCTGAATGCCCAGGCGGTGCAGGGTGGGGGCCCGGTTCAGCAGGACCGGATGCTCCTTGACGATATCCTCCAGGATCTCCCAGACGCCGGGCTTCTCCTTCTCCACCAGCCGTTTGGCCCCCTTGACGCTCTGGACGTAGCCCTTCTCCTCCAGCTTTTTCAGGATGAACGGCTTGAAAAGCTCCAGGGCCATGCTCTTGGGAAGGCCGCACTGGTATGGTTTCAACTCGGGACCGACCACGATCACCGAACGTCCGGAGTAATCCACCCGCTTGCCCAGCAGGTTCTGGCGGAACCGGCCCTGTTTGCCGCGCAGGATGTCGGACAGGCTCTTAAGCTCACGGTTGCCCCGGCCCTTGATGGCCCGGGAGCGGCGGCCGTTGTCCAGCAGGGCGTCCACCGCCTCCTGCAGCATCCGTTTCTCGTTGCGCAAAATGATCTCCGGGGCCCGCATGTCGATGATCTTCTTCAGGCGGTTGTTGCGGGTCAGCACCCGGCGGTACAGGTCGTTGAGGTCGGAGGTGGCGAAGCGCCCTCCCTCCAGCGGGACCAGGGGCCGCAGGTCCGGGGGGATCACCGGCAGGATGTCCATTATCATCCACTCCGGACGGTTGCCGGACTGGCGCAGGGCCTCCACGATCCGCAGCCGCTTCAGCAGGTCCTTCTTGCTCTCTACCGAGACCTCGCGCCTCAGGCCCACCTTCAGCTCGGCCGAAAGGTCGTCCAGGTTGATCTCCCTCAGCAGGTCGCGCACCGCCTCGGCCCCCATCTTGGCCACGAATTCCTTGCCGAACTCCTCCTCGGCCCTGGTGCACTGTTCCTCGTTGATCAGGTCCTTCTTATGGTGGCTGCTGGCGCCCGGGTCGATCACTATGTACGATTCGTAATACAGCACCCGCTCCAGGTCCCGCATGGTAACCCCCAGCAGCTGCCCCACCCGGCTGGGCAGGGATTTGACGTACCAGATATGGGCCACCGGCACCGCCAGCTTGATGTGCCCCATCCTCTCCCGGCGGACCTTGGAAAGGGTGACCTCCACTCCGCAGCGGTCGCAGACCACGCCGCGAAAACGGATCTTTTTATATTTTCCGCAGTTGCACTCCCAGTCCTTGGTGGGCCCGAATATCTTCTCGCAGAACAGCCCGTCCCGCTCCGGCTTGAAGGTCCGGTAGTTGATGGTCTCAGGCTTGGTGACCTCTCCGTAGGACCAGGACATCACCAGTTCGGGGGAGGCCAGACCGATCCTCATGGAATCGAAATTATAATTTTCCTGTTCGGCCGGAATGTTTTTTCTTGCTTCAGTCATGGCTTATTCCTCCTTCCTTAATTGGATATCCAGGCACAGTCCCTGCAGTTCCTTGACCAGCACGTCGAAGGATGCCGGGGTTCCGGGCTCCGGGAGGTTCTCTCCCTTGACGATGGCTTCGTATACCCGCTGCCTCCCCTGGACATCGTCGGATTTGACGGTCAATATCTCCTGGAGGGTGTAGGCCGCGCCGTAGGCCTCCAGAGCCCAGACCTCCATCTCCCCGAAGCGCTGGCCGCCGAAGTGGGCCTTGCCCCCCAACGGCTGCTGGGTGATCAGGGAGTACGGTCCTATCGACCGGGCGTGGATCTTGTCGTCCACCAGATGGGACAGCTTGAGCATGTACATGACGCCCACCGTCACCGGCTCGTCGAAGGACTGGCCGCTCCGGCCGTCGAACAGGGGAACCTTGCCGTTCTCGGGCAGTCCGGCCCGCTGCATCTCCTCTATCACCTCGGAGATGGAGGCTCCGTTGAACACCGAGGTGGCCACCTTGAAGCCCAAAATTTTGGCGGCCCATCCCAGATGGGTCTCCAGGATCTGGCCCAAGTTCATGCGGGAGGGAACCCCCAGCGGATTGAGTATCATATCCAGCGGCCGGCCGTCCGACAGATAGGGCATATCCTCCACCGGGACGATCTTGGCCAGCACCCCCTTGTTGCCGTGGCGCCCGGCCAGCTTATCGCCCACCATCAGCCGGCGCTTGCGGGCCACGAAAACCTTGACCAGTTTGATGACATCGGCCGGCAGCTCGTCGCCCCGCTCCACCTTCTCTTTCTCTATCTGGATGTCGGCCTGGACCGATTCGATGGCTTTCCGGGCGGACTCCACCAGCTTGACGGCCTTCTGATTGAGGGCCTTATCCTCGCAGATCTCGCCCAGTTCCTCCAGGTCCACGAACTTGATGTCGTGCAGCACCGACTCCGACAGCCGCTGTCCCTTGCGGGCGATCAGTTTTTCGCCGTGCTTGAGGGTGATGTTGCAGATCTGGTCCGACAACAACTCCCGGATCCGGCGGTCGCGCTCCACTTTGATCCGGTCGATCTGCTTCTTGGCCTCCTTCTGGATCTCCTCTATCTTTCTCTTCTCCTCATGGGAGGAGCGGCGGTCCTGGCTCTTGCGGGAGAAGACCTTGACGTCGCACACCACGCCATCCATGCCGGGAGGGGCCTTAAGCGAGGTGTCCTTGATGTCTCCGGCCTTATCGCCGAATATGGCCCTTAACAGTTTTTCCTCGGGAGTGGGTTCGGTCTCGCCCTTGGGGGTGACCTTGCCCACCAGGATATCGCCGGCCTCCACCCGGGCCCCTATCCGGATGATGCCGTTCTCATCCAGGTCCTTGAGGGTGTCCTCGCCCACGTTGGGTATCTCCCGGGTGATCTCCTCCGGACCCCGCTTGGTGTCCCGGACGAAACACTCGAAGCTCTCGATATGCACCGAGGTGAAGCGGTCCTCCTTGACCATCCTCTCGCTGATGATGATGGCGTCCTCGAAATTGAACCCGGCCCAGGGCATGAAGCCCACCAGGCAGTTGACCCCCAGGGCCAGCTCGCCCTGATCGGTGGATGAACCGTCGGCGATCACTTCGCCCTTCTTGATGGTATCGCCTTCTTTGACAATGGGCCGCTGATTGATGCAGGTATCCTGGTTGGAGCGCCTGAATTTTGTAAGATGGTATATATCCAGCTGGCTGTCCTTTAAAAAATCCACCTCTGCCACATCCGGGCGGGAGGGCCGGATATAGATGGTATCGGCGGTCACCTTCTCCACCATTCCGTCCCGGCGGCACTGGACCATGGTTCCGGAGTCAACCGCGGCCTTGCCCTCCAATCCGGTGCCGATGATCGGGGATTCGGTCCGCAGCAGCGGCACCGCCTGGCACTGCATGTTGGAGCCCATCAGGGCCCGGTTGGCGTCATCATGCTCCAGAAACGGGATCAGGGCGGCCGAAAGGCTCACCAGCTGCTGAGGGGAGACATCCATATAATCCACTTCCGGGGGCTTTACCCGGGGGAAAATCTCCCGGTGCCGGCAAAGAGCCAGATCCACCGCCAGCCGGTCCTTGTCATCGATGGCGGTGTTGGCCTGGGCTATGGTGTATTGGTCCTCGGTATTGGCCGATAAATATTCGATCTCCCCGGTCAGTTTCCCGCCCTTGACCTTGCGGTAGGGGGTCTCCAGAAAACCCAGGTCGTTGACCTTGGCGTAGCAGGCCAGGCTGGCGATCAGTCCTATGTTGGGGCCTTCAGGAGTTTCGATGGGACACAGCCGGCCGTAATGGGTATAATGCACGTCGCGCACCTCGAAGCCGGCCCTCTCCCGGGTCAGGCCGCCCGGCCCCAGGGCCGAAAGCCTCCGCTTGTGCCGGAGTTCGGCCAGCGGGTTGGGCTGGTCCAGGAATTGTGACAGCTGGGAGGAGCCGAAGAAGGTATTGATGGTAGAGGAGATGATCCTGGAGTTGACCAGATCATGCGGCGTGATGGCATCGCTGCCGTCCCACAATGACATCCTCTCCCGGGCCATCCGGGCCATCCGGGACAGGGCCACCGAGAACTGCGCGGTCACCAGCTCGCCCACCCGGAGCACCCGGCGGTTCCCCAGATGGTCGATATCGTCGATCATCCCCTGATTGGCCCGCAGGCCCAGCAGGTAGCGGATGACCTCCACGAAATCCTTGGGGCTCAGCACCGTGCTGCTGGAGAGATCCATCTCCAGACGGCGGTTCAGCTGGTAGCGCCCCACCCGCTTCAGATCGTAATGCTTGCGATCGAAGAACAGGCGGTCGATGACGCTTTTGGCCAGCTCCGGGCTGATGGCATCGCCGGGATGGAGGATGTTATATATCTTGGACAGGGCATCCTCCTTGACGCCCTTGTTGTTGTCGGCCAGCATGGTCCGGGGAATGATGGCTGAATCCTTGGTCGGATCTATGGCCACCACCTGGACGCTGTCGATCTTGGCCAGCCGCAAAGTGGCCAGTATCTCCGGGGTGACGATGTGGCCGGCCTCGGCCAGCACCTCGCCGCTCTTGGGCGCCACCACATCGCCGAAGAGATACCTCCCCAGTATCTGCTTGTCGGCGCTGATGGGCAGGCTCTCCCCCTTATGGAACAGGCCCAGGATATCCTTGTTCTGGGGGAAGCCCACCGCACGCAGCAGCAGGGTGGCGTGGAATTTGCGGTGTTTGTCTATGGAGACCCACAGCAGGTCCTTGGGATCGATCATGAATTTGATCCAGGAGCCGCGGTAGGGAATGATCTCTGAGGTGTAGATGCGCTTGCCCGAGGGATGCGACTTCTCGGCAAAGAACGCTCCGGGGGAACGGTGCAGCTGGCTGACCACCACCCGCTCGGCTCCGTTGATGACAAAGGTGCCGATATCGGTCATCAGGGGAAGCTCGCCCAGAAAGACCTCCTTCTCCACCACTTCCTTGGGGGGGGCCTTGGGATCGGAGGTGTCTTTGACCACCAGGCGCAGCACCGCTTTCAGCGGGGCGGCGTAGGTCATATCGCGGTCATGGCACTCCGGAATGGCATAGCGCGGCTTGCCCAAGCTGTAGGAGACGAACTCCAGCGACAGCCGGTTCTGGGGATCCTCGATGGGGAAGATCTCGTTGAATATGGCCTGCAGGCCCTCGTTTCTTCTCTTGGCGGGAGGGGCATCCTCCTGGAGGAAATCCTTGAACGAACTGACCTGCATGTCCAGCATATTGGGCAGTTGAATGCCCGATTGGATCTTGGAATAGTCTTTTCTCTTTACCTGCTTCAAGGTGGTGCTCCTTATTAGGCTTAACGGACCGACCGGCGGGAAACTCCCCCGGTGCTGAAAAATAATCGACCCGGCTAAAGGCCGCTAAAAACAGCGTTTGATGGAACCGCTTAATCTCCCGGCACCACATCCGGGAACGGCCCCATCAAACGCACTGGGGACAGGAGGCCGGAGGCAACCACTGCCTCCGGTCCCCCGTTTATGTGTCGATTAAAAAATAATCTGGGATTACTTCAACTCTACGGTAGCCCCGGCGGCCTCTAAGATGTCCTTGATCTTCTTGGCCTCGTCCTTGGCGACGCTTTCCTTTACCGGCTTGGGGGCGCTCTCCACCAGGTCCTTGGCTTCCTTCAGGCCCAGGCTGGTGATGCCCCGGACTTCCTTGATCACCTGGATCTTCTTGTCCCCGCTGGAGACCAGGATCACGTCAAAGCTGGTCTTTTCCTCGGCCGGAGCGGCTGCGGCGCCCGGCATGGCGGCCATGGCGGCCATCGGGGCGGCGGCCTTGACGTCGAATTTTTCTTCCAAAGCTTTGACCAGTTCCGAAAGTTCCAGTACGGTCATGGATTCGATAGCTTCCATTATGGTTTGTTTCTTGTCCGACATTTTACAATGCTCCTTTTTATTCCTGATTGTTTTTTATTTTCTTTTGGCTTTTTTAAAAACGGTTACTTGGCTTCCTTCTGCTTGGCTATGGCATCCACCGTGCCCACGAACTTCTGGATGATCCCGCCCAGGGCCCCCACCAGGCCGGTGATCGGGGACTGCATGGCGGATAATATCTGGGATATCAGCACTTCGCGGCTGGGCAGCAGGGCCAGCTGCTTGACCTGTTTGACATCAACCACCTTGCCCTCAACAACGCCCATCTTGACCGAGGGTTTGTCGTCGTCCTTGGCGAACTCCACCAGGATCTTGGCCGGAATGATGGGGTCCTTGACGCCGAAGGCCAGTCCGGTGGGGCCGGTCAGGTAATCCAGCAGCATCTCCATCCCGGCGTTCTTGGCCGCCAGCTGGGCCAGGGTGTTCTTGACCACCTGGTATTCCACCGAGGCATCCCTCAGTTTTTTCCGCAGTTCGGTGGCCCGGACCACATCCAACCCCGTGAAATCCGTCAGGTAGATGGCCTTGGCTGTTTTCATCTTCTCGGTCAGTTCCTGGACTATCTTTTCTTTTTCTTGTTTTATCATCGTTTAGTCCTCACTTTCCTGTATTGGCCAGCTCGGTCAGAGCGATTTTGACCCCGGGGCTCATGGTGGCCGATATCGACAGGCTCTTGATGTAGGTCCCCTTGGCCGATGACGGCCTGGCCCGGATCACTTCATTGACCACCGCCCTGGCGTTGCCCACCAGCTTGTCGGTCTCGAAGGATTTCTTGCCCACCGGAAGGTGCAGATTGCCCTGCTTGTCCAGCCGGTATTCGATCTTGCCGCCCTTGGACTCCTTGACCGCCTTGGCCACGTCGAAGGTGACGGTTCCGGTCTTGGGGTTGGGCATCAGCCCCCGGACGCCCAGGATCTTGCCCAGCTTGCCCACCTGGCTCATCATATCGGGAGTGGCGATAGCCACATCGAAGTCGGTCCAGCCCTCGGTGATTTTTTTGATCAATTCTTCGGAGCCGAAATAATCCGCCCCGGCATCCCGGGCCTCGATCTCCTTTTCGCCCTTGGCGAAGACCAGCACCCGGACCTTTTTGCCGGTGCCGTGGGGCAGCAGGACCGTGCCCCTTAGGTTCTGATCGGATTTCTTGGGATCAAGCCCGGTCTTCATCGACAGTTCCATGGTCTCGTCGAACTTGGCATAGGCCGCCTGCTTGACCATCTCCATTGCCTCGGCCAGGGTGTATTCCTTGACCGCTTCAATTTTTTTGAGCGAGTTGTTGTACTTTTTCCCTCTTTTCATCTTCCTCCTTTCTGGTTACTAACGAAGACAGCGCGGGTGACCCCTGAAATCCCACCCTGGCTCCTCCCAGCGGGATTGGTGTTTTAACTTATATCTAGTCGGTTGATTAATTGCCTATCTCTATGCCCATGCTGCGGGCGGTGCCCTTGACCATCATCATGGCGGCCTCCACATTGGCGGCGTTCAGGTCGGCCATTTTCTTGGTGGCGATCTCCTTGACCTGGGCCTCGGTCACCGTGCCCACCTTATTGCGGTTGGGAACACCGGAGCCCTTGGCCAGCCCGGCAGCTTTTTTAAGCAATACCGCGGCCGGCGGGGTCTTGGTGATAAAGGAAAATGACCGGTCCTTGTATACCGTGATCACGCAGGGGATGATCAACCCTTCCTGGCCGGAGGTCTTGGCGTTGAACTGCTTGCAAAATTCCGGGATATTGACGCCATGCTGTCCCAAAGCCGGGCCCACCGGGGGCGCCGGATTGGCCTGTCCGGCCGGAACCTGTAGTTTTACCATTGCGGTTACAATCTTTGCCATATCTTCTCTCTTGGTTTATTGTATTTTTCTGTCACAGACTGTTTATCTGCATGGAATCGAGCTCCACCGGGGTGGTCCGCCCGAAGATGGTCACCATCACCCTGACCTTTCCGTGTTCGCTGTCTATCTCTTCGATGAGGCCGGTAAAACTGGCGAACGGCCCGTCGATGATCTTGATGGTCTCGCCCTTCTGGTAGGGTATCACCACCGGCCCCTGACGCTTCTCCCCATCCATCCGGGATATCAGGCGCTGGGCCTCGGAATCCCTCATGGGTTGTGGTTTGCGCCTGGTGCCCAGGAAGCTGGTTACTCCGGGGGTGGTGGAGACAACGTTCCAGACCTCGTCGGTCATGTCCATCTCCACCATCAGATAGCTGGGAAAGAGCTGTTTGGCTGTGGTCTTCCGACGCCCCTTCTTGATCTCGGTGACATCCTCGGTGGGTATCAGCACCCGTCCGATCTTGTCCTGAAAACCATAGCGCAGGGCCGCCGACTCCAGAGCCGCTTTTACCCGGTTCTCGTGTCCGGCGTAGGTATGTATGACGTACCAGTGCATTGCCATTTAAAATCGGCCCAGAAAGAATGTTAATCCTACCGACAGCAGCCGGTCGATGACCCCGATAAAAGCGGTCACCACCAGAGACACCACGCCCACCACGATGGTGGACTGGACCAGTTCGTCGCGGCTGGGCCAGCTGACCTTGGTAAACTCGACCCTGACGTCCTTTACGAACTGTACTATTTTATTGAACATAATCTGGTCTTCCCTTCGTTTGTTCCGATCCCTTTTTTACTAAAAACCGGAATGGCAGGCCAGGAGGGACTTGAACCCCCAGCATCCGGTTTTGGAGACCGGCGCTCTACCATTGGAGCTACTGGCCTTCGCCTTTGGATTATCTGGTTTCCTTATGAGCGGTATGCTTTTTGCAGAACCGGCAGTATTTCTTATACTCCACCCGGTCGGGGTGTTTGCGCTTGTTCTTGGTGTTGTTATAATTCCGGCGTTTGCAGTCCACGCAAGCCAAGGTGATTATCTCTCGCATTTCATTATCCGATTCTTTAATTTCCGATTAACTACTTGCCTGTTTGCGGTTTTTCAAACAGTTATTCCATTATCTCGGTGACGGTTCCGGCGCCCACGGTGCGGCCGCCCTCGCGGATGGCGAACTTCAGGCCCTTCTCCATGGCGATGGGGG
>MFFN01000007.1 GCA_001777915.1 Candidatus Edwardsbacteria bacterium RifOxyA12_full_54_48
TGTGTAACTCGCTCATGGTCAGGGTGATTCTTTCTTTGCTCATACCCTGACTTTATCACAAATCAGTTAACCCCTGACATAATCATTAGTCTACCACACAGCACAAAGTTGAAATTGACATTTTTAACCTTTATATGATAGAATACGGAGACGATATGGGTATTTTTAAACGAAATGGTGTTTACTACATCGACTACCGGATTCAGGGCCGGCGGTTTAGGAAACGCATTGGTGCCAACAAGCAGTTAGCTAAGGATACACTGGCTACAATCGAGGGAGACAAGGTCCGAGGATACTACCGGATCAAGAAGGCTCAGAGGGTCCGCTTCAGCGATTTTGCAAAAACATACATGGATCATATCAAAGCGATCAGAAAGATATCATGGCTGCGGGACCAGGTCGCTCTGAAAAGTATGATGCCGCATTTTGGACAGTGTTATTTAGATGACATCAATCCCAGACTGATCGAAGACTACCAGGGCAAGCGGGTGAAGCACGTTCAGCCCTCTTCGGTAAATAGAGAAATGATTGTGCTTAGGTTTTTGCTAAACTTGGCGATCAAGTGGGATATGCTGCACTCCAATCCTTTCAAGAATGTCCGGTTTTTGCGGGTGGATAATGTTCAGGACCGAATATTGACCGATGAAGAGGTCGGCAAGCTTCTGAGGGCCTGCAACGGTCATGTCTATCCGATAGTTTTTACGGCCTTGCATACAGGTATGAGGCTTGGTGAGATATTGACACTAAAGTGGTCCCAAGTTGATTTTGAGCAGGAGGGGATCACGGTAGTTATCACAAAGAACAATCGGACCAGGAAGATTCCCATTAATGCCGTTTTAATGGCAATGCTTAAAGACCTGAAGGTCAAGTCAACTTCGGATTATGTCTTCGTTTTTGAAAGATCCAATCTTCCGGTCACCAGCATCAAGACAGCTTTCAACAAGGCGGTCAAGAGAGCAGGTGCCCCGCATTTTACCATGCATTCGCTTCGTCATACATGTGCTTCAAACTGGATCAAGGGTGGCGTGGATCTGGTGACGGTTAAGGAATTATTGGGTCATCAGTCCATAACGACGACAATGCGCTATGCACACTCGGCCCCCGAAAGTAAAAAGAGGGCGGTGGCGGTGTCGGAAAGACTGGTCCGTGAAGATGGTGGTCACTATTTAGACACTCTGGCAAAATCATTAAAACCGCCTGTTCCACAAATTATTCGTAAACATAAGGTTGCCGCTGTAGCTCAGTTGGTAGAGCGACGCTCTCGTAAAGCGTAGGTCACCGGTTCGATTCCGGTCAGCGGCTCCATGTTGGGCTTAGGCTTGTCCGCCGCAGTCCGCCAAAGGCGGACGCAGGAGGATCAGCGGCTCCATGAATGGCTTCTTTAACCACAAAGGGCACAAAGATCACAAAGGTTTTTATTCTTTAAACGTTAATCTTTGGGCTTTAAACTGTCATACACGGATCAGCGGCTCCATGTCCGGTTTCCCCTATCCACAGATTTCGCAGATTTGCCAGATGGTGTTCCTATGGAAGTAGAAAATTTAGTCTGCGGCGATCTGGGTCAATCTGCGGACGGTAAATAAAGTTGATAAATATGTCCAATCACGATAAATTAATGATCAGCGTGGCCGGGATCAGGGGTGTGGTCGGAACCAGCCTGACTACCGATGCCGTCTTAAAATTCGCCGCAGCCTTCGGTACCTTCGCCGGAGGCGGTCCGATAGTGCTGGGGCGCGATTCCCGCCTGTCCGGACCGGTGATGGAAATGGCGGTGGAGGCCGGACTGCGCTCGGTGGGCTGCGATGTCATCAGGATCGGCATCGTCCCCACCCCCACCGTCCAGCTGATGACCAGACTGCTGAAGGCCAAGGGGGGCATCGCCATCACCGCCAGCCATAACCCCTCCCAGTGGAACGCCCTTAAATTCGTCTCCGGCCAGGGGCTGTTTTTAGATAAAGGCCAGGGCGAAAAGGTCATCGCCCTTTTCCATTCCGGCAGGTTTGCCTATAAACAATATGACCGGCTGGGCGGCAGCGAGGATTATCCCAATGCCATAGGCGACCATGTGGCCAAAATACTTAAATTATCATTTCTGGATATTCCGGCCATCAGGAGAAAAAAATTCAAGGTAGTGACAGATACCTGCCACGGGGCCGGCGGGCCGATATTCAGCCTGCTGCTTAAAGAATTGGGCTGCCGGGCCATCTCCCTGCACAACGAAACCAGCGGAAAGTTCTCCCGGCCCATCGAGCCGCAGGCCAAGAATCTGAAGGAACTGGAGAAGGCTGTCGTCGCCCACCAGGCCGATATCGGCTTTGCCACCGACGCCGACGTGGACCGACTGTCCCTGGTCTCCGATAAGGGCAAAGCGATCGGGGAGGAATATTCCCTGGCTTTGGCCGCCCGCTTCATGTTCTCGCATTTCAAGACCCAGGCCGTCACCAACCTCTCCACCAGCCGGATGATAGACGACCTGGCCGGCCAGTTCAAGACCAGCGTCATACGGACCCCGGTGGGCGAGGCCAACGTGGTCGGCGCCATGAAAAAGCACCGGGCCAGGATCGGCGGGGAGGGCAACGGGGGGATAATCATCCCGGAGCTCAATTACGCCCGGGACGCCTCCGCCGGGATAGCCTTGATATTACAGATGCTGACCGAGGAGAACATTCCACTATCACAGATTGCCGATAAAATTCCCGGATATTATATTATCAAGACCACCTTGACAGTGAAGGATCCCCAGAAGTTTTTGGCCCGGGCGGCCAAAATATTCACCCAATGTAAAATTGACAAAAGGGACGGCCTTAAATATACCTGGCCCGATGCCTGGGTGCATATCCGGGCCTCCGGCACCGAGCCGATAGTGCGGGTGATCGCCGAAGCGCGGGAGGAGAAGCAAGCCCGCATATTGGTCAGGAAGATAAACGGGGGATTGTAGCGGCGATCCATGAATCGCCCAAAGACAGGATAATTAATATGAATAATCCGTGAAATCCGTGTCCCTTTTCTAATTTTATCCCGACATCAAAAACCTGTTAACCATCATCTAACATTATGTGCGGAATAGTCGGTTACATCGGAACCAAGAACTGCGTCCCCCTTATCATGGAGGGCCTGAAGCGCCTGGAATACCGGGGCTACGACTCGGCCGGCCTGGCTCTGATAAAGGAAGGCAAGCTGATCATCGAGAAGAAGGCCGGCAAGGTGGCCGACCTGGCGGAGATGATCAAGGGGAAGGAACTATCCGCTTCTTTGGGGATAGGACACACCCGTTGGGCCACCCACGGCGAGCCGGATGACCTGAATGCCCACCCCCACTGGGACTGCAAGGGCGAGATAGCCATCATCCATAACGGGATCATCGAGAACTACTCCACCCTCAAGAAAAAACTGATCCAGGACGGCCATCAGATCCGGACTGCCACCGATACCGAGATACTGGTCCACCTGATCGAGGAGATGTACAAGCAGACCCGGGATCTTTTCTCCGCCGTCAGATACGCCCTGCTGGAGGTGGAGGGCACCTTCGGCATTCTGGTGATATCTCCCAAAGAGCCGGACAGGATCATCGCCGCCCGCCGTGGCAGCCCCCTGGTGATAGGGGTGGGAGAGGGTGAGAACCTGATCGCCTCCGATGCCGCCGCCCTGGTGGAACACACCCGGCAGGTGGTCTATCTTAATGACGACGAGATGGCCTGCATTATGGCCGATTCATTCTATACCAAGACCATTTATGACCAGGAGGTGGTCAAGCAGATCGAAAAGATCACCTTTTCCCTGGAACAGATAGAACGGGGCGGCTATGAGCATTTTATGCTCAAGGAGATAAATGAACAGCCGACCTCCCTGGAGAACGCCATGCGGGGCCGCCTGATGGCTAAAGAAGGCGACGTTCGGCTGGGAGGCCTGCATACGGTGATGGACAAACTTTTAAATGCCCGGCGGATAATCATCACCTCCTGCGGCACCTCCTGGCATGCCGCCCTGGTGGGCAAGTATATGCTGGAACAGCTGGGCCGGATCCCGGTGGATGTGGATTACGCTTCGGAATTCCGATTCCGCAATCCGGTCATCCGGCCGGACGATGTGGTGATGGTCATCAGCCAGAGCGGCGAGACCGCCGATACCCTGGCGGCCCTGCGGGAGGCCAAATCCAGAGGGGTTCCGGTGCTGGGGATCGTCAACGTGGTGGGCAGCACCATCGCCCGGGAGACCGACGCCGGAGTATATATTCACGCCGGGCCGGAGATAGGAGTGGCCTCCACCAAGGCCTTCACCTCGCAGATCGCCGTGCTGGGCCAGATAGCGATCCTGTTGGCCAAGAACCGGGGTCTGCCGCAAAAGACCCTGGCCAATATCGCCCAGGACCTGGCCGACATCCCCAACAAAGTCCGCCAGGTGCTTTTACTGGACGACCAGATCAAGAAGATAGCCCAAGAGTTCAAAAACGCCGAGAATTTTCTCTATCTGGGCCGGGGCAGCAATTTCCCCACCGCCCTGGAGGGAGCCCTGAAGCTGAAAGAGATCTCTTACATCCATGCCGAGGGCTATCCGGCCGCCGAGATGAAACACGGACCCATCGCCCTGATTGACGAGAACATGCCGGTGGTCTTTATAGTGCCCAAGGACGCCCTGTACGACAAGGTGGTCAGCAACATTCAGGAGGTGCGGGCCCGCAAAGGCCGGGTGATCGCCATTGCCAACGTCGATGACAACGACATAGACCATCTGGCCGAGTTCGTGATAAAGGTCCCCCGGACCTACAGCTATTTCGGCCCCATCATCAACAGCATCCCCCTGCAATTGCTGGCCTATCATATCGCCTTGCTCCGGGGCTGCAATGTGGACCAGCCAAGAAATCTGGCCAAGAGCGTGACCGTGGAATAGAATGGGTTTGATCTTATAGAATTTAACATAATGGCAGGTGAACATGAAAACAGACAAGAAAGCCTATGGCCGGTATCTGGGAGAGGAGACCTCCGCCAGATTTTTTGCCGGGAAACTTTCCCAAAACGAAAAGGAACAGACATTGCGCCAGCTGTCCGAATTGACCCGGGTCTTTTGGTCCTATCTGCCGGGCGCGGCATTCAGGAGGCATGCCCAAAAGCTCCATAGCGGGGCCAAGGTGGAGCAGGCCCTGCTGCTGGCCGATGTCACCGGCTTCACGGCGCTGTCCGAGAGGCTGTCCCGCATCGGACGGGAGGGGGCCGAGGAGGTTACCGGTATCATCAACAGCTATTTTGCCCCGCTGATAAAGATCGTTCACAACTACGGCGGAGATGTGGTCTACTTCGGCGGCGACGCTTTCAGCGCCGGCTTCGAGTCGGTGGAGGGCGAGCCCTCGCCCAGCCATCTCCGGGCTCTGCAGGCTGCTTTTGAGATGCAGGAGCTGGTCAAGAATTTTACCGAGATCAAGACCTCGTCCGGGGCCTTCCCCATCAGCCTGCACCTGGCCCTGCATTTCGGTCCCACCGAGATATTCAGCGTGGGCCGGCGCGATCTGGACCTGGAATATTTCATGGCCGGGCGGGTCACCAACTATGCCTCCCAGCTGGAGGACCTATCCTCCGGGGCAGAACTATTGATCAGCCGGGAACTTTATGATAAGGCCAAGACCAAGATAACCGCCGAACCCGCCCAGGGCAATACTTATAAACTTGTCAAAGTGAACGAAAAAGTTGGCCATCTGGAAGCGGCCGGCCGGGAGGAGACAGAGGATATCGAGCGGTCCATCGAGCATCTGGAAGCGATCCGCCCTTATTTCTCAAGCTGGCTGACACAAAGGATCATGGCCGATCCCAAATCCGGAGGCGTTGCCGGGGAGCATCGCCGGGTGACCATGCTGTTCCTGAACGTCTGGGGGGTGGATTTCGACGATGATCAACATGCCATTTCCAAGGCCCAGAATTATTTCTCGGTCCTGCAGGAGGTGGTGGAGAGATATGGCGGGCTGGTCAACAAGGTGGATTTCAGTTCCCTGGGCCACAAGGTGCTGATTTTATTCGGGGCCCATATCGCCCACGAGAACGACGAGGAACGCGCCCTGCTGTGCGCTCTGGAGATGCTGGGTCGCGAGGAGTTCGGTTATGGCGGGGTCAAGCAAAAATTCGGGGTCAACAGCGGCTATGTCTTCGCCGGAACGGTCGGCTCGGCCCTGCGCCGGGAGTTCACCGTGATGGGCGACGAGGTCAACCTGGCGGCCCGCCTGATGTCATCGGCCGGGGAGCAGGAACTGCTGGCCACCGCCGCCATCCAGCGGAAGAACTCGGGAAAATTCGGATTCAAAAACCTGGGCGAGAGGGAGTTCAAGGGCAAGAAGCACCCCATCACCATATATCAGGTAAGTAAAAGGGATGAAACCGGCGAGGATGTCTTTGCCAAGTGGATGACGGAATCCAAGGCCATGGTGGGCCGCCAGAAGGAAAAGGAACTGTTGAACAGCGCCGTGGAAAAAGGCATCTCCGGGCAGGGCCAGATAATATCGGTGGTGGGCGAGGCCGGCATCGGAAAATCCAGGCTGTCCCGGGAGCTGATCCAAAACTGGGCCGAGCGGGGGTACTCTTTCTTTGTGGGCAACTGCCAGTCCTACGGCGCGGCCATCTCCTACCTGCCCTGGGCCGATCTGCTGAAGAGCTATCTGGGGATAAAGGAGGCCGACCCCATGGAGGCCAAGACATCCCGGATCCACAAAATGCTGGAGATCATCGACCCGGCTCTCAAGGAGTGGTCCCCGATCATCGGCGAGGTGGTGGGGGTGCCCATGCCGGAGAGCGAGCTGACCAAGTCGCTGGACGCCAAGCTCAGACAGCAGAGATTATTCGACCTGGTGCTGGATATCTTCAGCTGGGGGGCGGCCCAGGAGCCGTTGCTGCTGATAATCGAGGACCTGCACTGGGCCGATGGGGCCTCGTTGGGGCTGCTGAACTACGTGGCCCGCAATATCGGCGACAAGCCCATAGTGCTGTGCCTAGTCTACCGGCCCATCGAGGTCAAGCACGAATTCGCCGGCAAGGAATACCACAGCCAGATGACCCTCAAGGAGCTGAGCCGGGAGGAGAGCCTGGAACTGGTGAAGACCCTGCTGGATATCCAAGGGATGCCGCCGGAACTGGAGCAGTTGATCCTGAAAAAATCCCAGGGCAACCCCTTCTTCGTGGAAGAGGTGGTCAAATCTCTGATCGAACAGGAAGTGGTAGCCGAGAAGGACGGCCAGTGGCGGGTGGTCGCGACCGATATTGCCAAGATCAACATTCCGGACACCGTTCAGGGGGTGATCATGAGCCGCATCGACCGCCTGCCGGCCGAGACCCGGGAGGTGCTTCAGATCTCTTCAGTGATAGGTCGCGAGTTCGACCAACATATTTTGCAGGCGATATATCCCAAGAAGGTCGAGATAAATCCCCACCTCAAAAGCCTGAGAGGCCTGGACCTGGTGCTGTCGGAGCAGGAGGGCAGCTATTACTTCAAGCACATCATGACCCAGGAGGTGGCCTACGACAGCCTGCCGTTCAGCCGCCGGCGGGAACTGCACAACAACATCGGCGACCATATAGAGCTTTCCAATGAGGACAAGATAGAAGAGGCTCTGGAACTATTGTCGCACCATTACTTCCATGCCCAGAACTGGGAGCCGGCCTTCTTCTATTCGGTGGAGGCCGGGGACAAAGCCAAGAAAGCCTACGCCAACCAGGAGGCCCTGGCCCATTACGACCGGGCACTGGAGGTGTTCGACAAGATGGTGGAGGCCGGGATGCTGCCCGAACTGACCCGCCGCATCCAGGAGGAGTTGAAGCAGAAGGAAGCGGAGGTGGCCAAGTAGGGCAGGCAAAAATATCCATATCCCAGGGCCTCTGGTCTAGCGGCAGGCAAAAAACATTGGTGATGACAATTACTTTGGCCGAACGGAGGCCCGTTCCCTAATTCGGCGAACCTGGCAAATCAAATTATGGGGCATAACTATTGAAGCAAAAAGCCATTCTGGTCGGCAGTGTGCTGGGTCGGGCTAGCGTCTTTGAGGAAGAGGAATCTTTAAAGGAGTTGGCCCGTCTGGCGGATACCGCCGGGGCCTCGGTGATAGACCACCTGGTGCAAAGGCGGGTCCGTCCCGACGCCACCTATTTCATCGGCAAGGGCAAGGTGGAGGAGTTGGCGCTGGCCGTGGCTGACAGCCGGGCTGATCTGGTGATATTCGATCACAGCCTGACCCCCAGCCAGGCCTCCAATATACAGGCCCAGCTGGATTGCCGGGTGGTGGACCGGGCGGAGCTGATCATGGATATTTTTGCCAGGCAGGCCAAAAGCGCCGAATCCAAGATCCAGGTGGAACTGGCCCAGCTGCAATACCGCTTCTCCCGTTTGGTGGGGGCCGGACTGGAGATGACCGACCCCGGGGCCGGGATCGGGACCAGGGGGCCGGGAGAGAAACAGTTGGAGCTGGACCGGCGAAAGATCAGGCATAGGATAGCCCGGCTCAAGCAGGAGCTTAAAAAGATAGAACAGCAGAGGAGGACCCAGCGAAAATCCCGGGCCGGTGTTTTCAAGATATCCCTGGTGGGATACACCAATGCCGGCAAATCCACCCTGATGAATCTGCTGTCCCGGGCCGGGGTCAAAGTGGAGGACCGGCTGTTCGCCACTTTGGATGCCACCACCCGGGCGGTGGTGCTGGCCTCGGGGGAAAAATTCCTGCTGACCGATACGGTGGGCTTCATCCGGCGCCTGCCCCATCAGCTGGTGGCCTCGTTCAAGGCCACCCTGGAGGAGGTCAACCAGGCCGACCTGGTGCTGCAGGTGGTGGACAGCCCCCATCCCCTCTATCTTAAAGAGATCGCCGCGGTGGAGGAGGTGTTAAAGGAGATCAAGGCCGACCGTCCGGAGTTGTTGGTGTTCAACAAGACGGATCTGCTGGACCCGGATACCCTGGACGGCCTGCGGAGGAATTATCCCGGCGCGGCGTTCCTTTCCGCCCTGACCGGCGAGGGCCGCCGGGAGCTGGAGGACATGATTCGGCAAAGAATGGAATCTCCGGGATGGGGGGAATAAAGGTTGCCAGGGGCGGGTATATACAGATGAAGGTCTTTTAAGATGAAGGCTGCCGGGTTCTTGGGTAATTATTTCAAACTGACCGGACGTTTCTCCCGGAATGCCAAGCTGTATCTGCTGGCCACCTTTCTGATATCCGTCGGTTTCTCTTTCTATGGGGTTCTGTTCAATCTCTATCTGACCGAGGGAGGGCTGCAGGAGGGGATCATCGGCAGCATCCTTTCGCTAAGCGGGTTGGCTCTGGTCATCACCGCCATTCCGGCCGGTATCCTCTCCGACCGGCTGGGCCGGAAAAAAGCTATGATCATCGGCACCCTGTCCGGGGCCCTGCTGTCGATCTTCCGGGCTCTGACCGTGAACGGCCCGGGCCTTCTGTCCCTGAGTTTTTTGGGAGGGGTCGCCTCGACGCTCTATGTTCTGTCCGCCGCTCCCTTTATGATGGAGAGCAGCCGCCCGGAGGAGCGGACCCATCTCTTCTCGGCCTCGTTTGCGGTAATGCTGGCGGCCGGGATTGCCGGCAACCTTTTGGCCGGAGGGCTTCCCGGCTGGGTTAGGAATGTTTTTGGCGGCAGTACTTTCACGGCTTATCGTTTTTCTCTGCTATTGGGCTCCGGCATATTCCTTACCGCCCTGTGGCCGCTATTTAAAATATCCCAGACCCCAATAATCAACGATAAATCTGGTCTGATCAGCCTTAAGCGCCTGGGGCAAGGGTTCAGGGCCGCCGGCGGGTTCGTCTGGTGCAACTTCTGGATCGGGCTGGGGGCGGGGCTGGTGATACCGTTCTTCAACCTGTATTTTGCCAAAAGATTCGGAGCCTCCAGCAGCCAGATCGGCCTGTATTTTTCGGTGTCCCAGATATTCACCCTGGCGGCGGTGCTGGTGGGTCCGGCCCTGGCCAAGCGTTTCGGCAAGGTAAGGACCGTGGTTGTCATGGAGCTGCTATCACTGCCGTTCCTGATAAGCCTGGGGGCGGAAAAAATTCTTTACATTGCGGTGCTGTCCTTCTGGATGAGGGCCAGCCTGATGCAGATGTCCTCGCCCATCTCCTCGGCTTTTATGATGGAGATAGTCCCGGATGATGCCAGGGCTACGGTCAACAGCATAGCTACCATGGCCTGGAACCTGTCCTGGACCTTCTCCACCGCTTTCTCGGGATGGGCCATGCAGCGCTATGGCTACGCCATGCCATATTATCTTACGGCCGGCTGTTATGCGGTCTCGGCGGTATCTTTCTACCTGCTGTACAATAAAAAAGAGCCGGGAAGATAGCGCCTTGATAAAATGATACGGAAAGGGATCATGGATAAACCAAGCCTAGCAATAATCGGAGTCGGCAAGCTGGGAAGCACTCTGGCATTGGCCCTGTGGCAAAAGGGTTATCGCCTAAGCGGCCTGTCCGACATCGATCCGGCCAGGGTGGAGGAAACGGCCCGGGCGGTAAACCCGGCCGTATCAGACAGCGATCCCTCGGCTGCGACCCGGGGGGCGGAGATCGTGATCCTGGCGGTTCCCGATGACAGCGTAAAGGCCGTCTCCGATCAGCTGGCCTCCCGGCAGGCCCTGACCAAGGGACAGATACTATGCCACTGTTCGGGCTTTCTGCCGTCATCAGCCCTGGTGGCCAACAAGATGCTGGGGGCCTCCATTGCTTCAATGCATCCCCTGGCCAGCTTTCCCAGATGCTTGAGCCCCTGGGATCGTTTCAAGGGCATCTATTTCGGGATCGAGGGAGACGCCCTGGCCTTGGCAGGATTGAGGCCCTTGATAGAATCGCTGGACTGTTCTCCGGTGGATATACTGCCGTCCCGAAAGAATCTGTATCATCTCTCCAGCGTGATGGCTTCGAACTATCTGGTGGCCCTGATGTATGCCGCGGGCCAGATGATGGAAACGACGGTGGCCGATAAGGGAAAAACCGAAGCCATGCTCCAGAGCCTGGCCAGGACGGTGATTGACAGCCTGGGTGAGAACGGGTTGGAAAATTCACTAAGCGGGCCCATCGAGCGGGGCGATGTCCAAACGGTGACCGGGCATCTGGAGGCCCTGAAAAAAGATTTTCCCCAGGGGGCGGAGTTATACAAGGTCCTGGGAAGGTCGCTGCTCCGGATATCAAAACAGCGAAATCCCCAGGGAAGGGAATGGGCCGGCTGGGAGAAATTGCTGGATTAGCCAAAGATTATTGAATATTTTTAAGATTTTCTCTTGACTTTACATATATATCAATTTATAATTGACATTCTGGTTAATTAAAATGAAATATTTTATAAAATCGTGGCCTTACCTCGGTTTGGCCTTGTTGTCGCTATTCGGCTGCGGCCCCCAACAAAGCAAATCCGATGAGACCCAGACCGCCGGAAGGATAGTGGTCAAGGGGGAGGATCTGGCCATCAGAATGATCAGGCGCGAAGCCCAGTCTTTTATGGCCCTGTACCCCAAATCCAATATCGCGGTTGATGAAGGCGGCTCCAAGGCGGCGATTGCAGCTCTCAACGAAGGCCGGGCCAGGATCGCGGTGATGAACCGCCCCATAACCCGCACCGAGGATTCCATAATCAAAACCAACGGCGGCCTGGCCAAAGAATACAAGATAGCCTACGACGGGCTGGCGGTGATTGTCAATTCCCAAAATAAGATACAGCGGCTGGATTTTGAACAATTATCGGGGATATTTTCCGGAAGGATCACCAGCTGGCGCCGGTTGGGCGGCAAGATAGAAAACCTGGTCCCGGTGATCCCCGGACCCAATATGGGCCATTACGAATACTTTCAGCAGCTGGTCATGGACGGCGGGGGATATGCCGCCAAAACATATCCCTGCACCACCACCGCCCAGATAGTCGAGCTGGTAAAGAATCATTCCAGCGCCATAGGACTGGTCTCCATGAGCGCCCTTTACCGTGATTGGGACGTATGGCCGCCGGTCAAGGAAACCGGAATAAAAGCCCTGGAGATAGCCCAGGTCAAGGAAAGCGGGTTTTTTTATCCCAATCAGAAAACGGTCCATGAAGGGAACTATCCTTTAAGCCACCCCCTGTATATGTATGTCAATGATGTTCTGGAGCAGACCTATTCCCAGGGGATGTCCAGCCTGGCCCACGGATTCATCACCTATATTTCTTCGGCCGAGGGGCAGAAGATAGCGGCCCAGCAGGGCTATGTGCCGGCCACCATGCCGGTGACCATCAAGAAATGATACTATGAAACGGCGGGTATTAAATTAGATACCGGAGGTGGTTAAAATGCACAAGTCTTTTTTGAAATATATTTACGCAATTCTTTCGTTATTATTATTTGTAGAATATATTCCGGCGCAGAATATTGAAAGGGACGAAACAGCAAATGGCGATGATTTATATCAAGATACAATAAATATAAAAAAAATAAATAGCAACCTGAATAGTGAACAATATTATTACCCCCCCATGAAACACTTAATGTTGGAAATGGGAGGTAGTACAGTTGTGGGTACCCTGGGCACGATGGCCATTGGTTCAATAATACACCCTACTGAAAATGCGAATACAAATGGAGAGATATCTGATATTTATCAGCCTTTTGATATCCCCATCATATATTGCACGATTTCTTCAATAACAGTGTATGTGGTTGGCAGATCATTAAAAACCAGAGGTTCTCTTGTTTGGTCCGTCGGTATGGCAAACGTAATACCTCTGGGGATAATGTCATACGGTTACATAAGTGGTAAACCAGAAGATTATCGGCCAGCTGTTTATGTTTCAAGTATATTTGCACCCTTAATGGCAACTGTTGCCTATAATATTACAGCTGTGCAACAAAGCAAGAAGGACTTGAAGCATTCGTGTAATTCTACAATAAACACTTGTATTGCATGGAAGTCAAATGATATAACAAAGAAAGCTAACCCCTATATAATTATTCAATATAATTTTTAATTAGGATGATAGTTGTGAAAATTAAAAACAAATACAGGGGGAAGAAAAAATGTGCAAGCCAGTATTAAAATATATGTGCATAGTTCTTTCACTGATATTGTTTGCGGGCTATTTGCCTGCGCAGGTTATTGAAAAAAGTCAAGTTGATAGTATTGCTGATGCGCAAGCAGGTTCTGTTAAAATTGATGGAATAAAACAAAGCGATAACACTGCTAAAATGGAAGCCGAAAATGATAGTACTGCCAAGGCAGATACTATTAGCCAAAAAATAAGCGATAAAGAAAAAGAAGAATTGCGCAAGGAAAAGAAAAAGGCTTTGATTGGGTTGGCAATAGTGGGTGGTATAATAGTGACATTTTTATTTCTCGGATATGTGGCCAGCGAGTTGGGTAGTGATGGACCACGCTAAACGATCAACTGTAACAAGGTGATAATTATGTTTCTAAAGCAAATTTTCATAGCCCTGTTGTTAAGTGCATCAATTTGTTCAGCTGCAGATTCAGATGGTAATGGTGTGCCGGATGAAGTTGAACAGGCATTGGTTGAAAGGTTTAAACCTTGCGTAGTGCTTCCGTATAGCGATAGAGGTGTTGCCCCGGAGCCGGTTGATATAATGCATGTAAATAGTTATATAACCGGTTATAATAGCGTTAGGGAATATTATTATAAGGTGCCAAAATTATGGGTTTCGTTTTATGCATTAGCTGGTGGGGACTATTGTGGCACCCGTCCTTTATTTCGGGTCTACCAACAATTATATATTGATTATTTAGCAACTTGGGATATGCCTATAACCTTTGCGACGGGTAAATTCTCGAACGTAACTTCGGAAACATACACTTATAGCGGCTATATACCCGATAGCGACTATAAAAATCAAAAATATGCCATAAGGCTACATGCCGATTATGGCGGTCCTGATAATGGTGGTGGTTATTATGACCAGCCGGGTGGTTGGTATGATGCATATTTAAACGGACGTACTGTTACCAGCGGCACAGCAAGTTTTACATGGGATAAAGGGTCCAACTATCCTGCAACAACATACGCACATCTATTTGTAGAAAGTGGTGAAACAACGATCCAATATTACTTTTTTTACCCATTTAACGATGGCTGGAATAATCATGAGGGAGATTGGGAACATATTAACGTTGTTTTAACTGGCCAAGACCCCGCAACTGCACAAATAAAAAGAATCTATTATTATTTCCATGATCTTTGTACTATTAGCTGGCCAACAGGGACAGAACCAAGCGGATACCAGAATTTTTATAATGTACTGGATGGTACACACCCTGTCGTCTTCGTCGGGGGTTCGCTTTCTGCAGCAGGTGGAGCAGGTGAGGGTAGCCATGGTTCTTATCCGACATTTGGAATTTGGCCCGACATAAAGTATTACCAAGATGAAGCTGTTACCACACATACCGATTATTCTAAATATATACATTATAATAGTATTAATGCACAAATAATTAAAGGGCGTGAAGATTATGATTATAATGTAAACCCGGAGATGAGCTGGTTAGGCGCTAACATACGATGGGGGCATATATGTGTAGCCTCGCCTGGTGATTGGCAGCAGACGTTTGATGTTGGTCAACGTTCACCGAAAGGACCAGCTTGGCAAGAAACGTGGCGAAATAATTATGCAGGCTATACTGCTTATTATGGCCCCCCCTACAGTGTGCCTTATTCATGGACCTGGCCAACCGATAACACAGCTCCAACGGTAGCAATAAATTATCCCAGTTCTGGCAGCTATTTTATAAAAAGTCGCCAATATAGAATCCAATGGTACGCAACAGATAATATTGGCGGGACAAACGGTATAAAAAATTGCTTTTTGTATTATTCTATTGACGGCGGTTATAACTGGACGGCAATTTCCGGCGCTAATCCGATATTGAATTACAATTGGTTCAACTGGACAGTGCCGGATGTTGAATCAAAAAATTGCAAAATTAAAGTAAGTGCTTATGATGCTATGGGCTATAGCGCTGAAACTATTAGCCCGACTTTTACCATAGGTTCAATTTTTGCTGTGCCGACAATTTCGGGTAGCGTCGTTTCTTCATCTTCAAAAGCCGAGTTGCCGGATGTTCGTCTTGCATCAAATGTTAACAAACCCTATGCCGACCAAGCTAAATATAAACCAAGGTATTGTGAATTTTTATGGGCAGGCCGTGTTTATAATAGTAGCATTATTGATTGCGGCACATATTATAGTGCAAATATATTAAATGAAGCAGTATCATTGCCAAGAACATATACGGCAAAATGGGTCTACAATATTTGGGAAGGCGGTGTTGTGGTTGGCATGGTAGAGGGGCCAATCTCGAGTTCAATTACGGTATACCCACCCAATCCCAACGACCCAGTCGTTGCTGAAACCAACACTTCCGAGGCCACGGCCTATTCCAATGGCAAGAAAATAGTGGTGGATAATGCCGGCAAAATACATTCTGTTTTTGCTATCAGTGACAGCGTGTATTATTCATCGTCCATAGATGATTGCGAAACTTGGTCAACCCCGACTGCCGTGGGTATTGGCAAACGCCCGGCCATAGAAATAACGGCCGCGAACATGCCCACTATTTGCTGGAATAACGGCAATCGCCTCTACAGCACAAAAAAGGCAAGCGGCGCATTTGAAGAACCGCAACTTATTTACACCGGCCCCGAGGGTTCGGAAATATCCTACCTTTCCTACGTTCTGGATCAAAACACCAATAATTCATATCTGGGCTGGGTAGACGAAGGCGCTACCGGTTCTTCGGTGTTGATCGCTACCTATAATCCCTCAACTTCTGCAAATCTATCTCCAACCCCAATTGATCAGGGCGGCGCCGACGCTTTCAAATCGCCGTCACTGGCCTTGGATAAAGCCGGAAACTTGAAGATTGCCTGGAGCCATTCCGGCAAGGTTTATTATAAAGACAACAGCGAATTTTTCGAGATGGGTGATAACGGCATTCACCCCATAGTTGACACTTATGGCGATAAAACCACGGTAGTGTGGCAAGAAGAAATAGCGCCAAATATTTATCAAGTAGTTAAAAAGACCAAAGGATTAACGGGGTGGTCGGATAAAGAAATAATATCATACCCCGATTCCTTGAATGCCGACTTCCCGGTTGTGGCGGCTGCGGGGCAGTATGTATACAGTAAAAATGTAAATGGCAGCGATTATGATTTGATATGGAATGCAGAATATGATAACGGCTGGTCTATTCATACCCAAAACCTTTCCGGCGCACAGGGTGGCATTTCCCGTTATCCGTCTATAGCTTTTAAACAGGGCTGGCCCAAGTCCAAGTTGTATGTGCTTTGGACCGAGGAAATGCCAGCAAAAGGCTCTAAGGCAATTGCCGCGCCATTAGTAAAAGCCTACCCAATGTCTGTTGATCCGGTGCCATGTTTCTATGTAGACTTGGGAACCGAAGAAGCGGGCAATTTTACTATCCAGAAAAAAGGCACGTTTTACTATGGATTGCATCCTGGTTTTACTGTAGATTATCACCCATCAATGCTTAAATATAATTTCCAAAATCTGGATAAAAACAAACGCTACAGAATTAAAGTTACATATTATCATGAATTTGATAAAGCCATTAAACAAACGCTATCAGTAGACAAAACCTTTAATGCAAAATCCAATATTGAGCCCAAAACGGTTGTTACCGAAGAACATTGGATTCCCAATAGTTGTATAAAAGATGGGCAGATAGAGGTAACGATAGCCAAAATTATTGGTGAATATGCGGTTTGTTCGGTTATAGCTCTCTATGAATATGACCGGGATTGCGACGGTAAAACCTCCGAAGACATCGCCGAAAGCACCAGCAAGACAGTTAATGTATACAGCTATGAGCTGATGCAGAACTACCCCAACCCCAATACCGGCAAAACGGCCATCAAATATCAATTAGCCCAGCCGGGGAAAGTCAACCTGAAAATCTACAACACCTTGGGGCAAGTGGTAAAAACCTTGGTTTCGCAGGAACAGCAACCAGGATATTATAATGTAGCCTGGGGTGGTAGAGATAATACCGGCAAAACAACAGCCAATGGTGTGTATTTCTACAGATTAGAAGCTGGCGATTTTAAAGCCACCAAGAAGATGGTAGTGATCAGGTAAATAATTCCCAACAGCCACATTTTTAATTATGTAATGAGGAAATTCTGATATGAAGTTATTGAAGATCACCGATTTTGTTCTGATAGCTTTGGTGCTGTGCCTAATCGGCTGCGCCACCACCTCCCAGGCGGGAAAGCCCAAGGCTGAGGATCTCCTGAAGCAGGGAATCACTGCAGACGATCAGGGCGATTTCGACCAGGCCATCGACCTATACCGTCAGGCCATCCAGCGGAAATTCAAGCTCAAAGAAGCCCACTACCGCCTGGGACAGATCTATGTCGAACGGAAGATGTTCGATGAGGCCATCGCCGAGTTCAAAACGGCCCGGGATCTGAAATACCCCCAGGCGGTGACCGAGCTGGCCGTTACCTACCATAAGGCCGGGAAGCTGGACGAGGCCGAGGCCCTGATCAAGGAACTGCTGGTCAAGAAGCCCAATGACGTGGACCTCAAATACCGGCTGGGCAAGGTTTATCTGGACAAGGGGCAGCTGAACGAGGCCGGGGAGGTCTTCCGCCAGGTGCTGCAGATGGATCCCAACAATGCCAGCGCTCATAACGGTCTGGCCAACCTCTATTTCCGCCAGCGAAACTACAACCAGGCCATGGCCGAGTATCTGCTGGCCATCAAACTCAACCCCGATTTCACCGACGTCAATCTGGACCTGGGCAGCGCCTACTTTCAGAGCGGCAAATATGCCGAGGCCTCCAGATATTTTAAAAAATACACCGAGCTGTCGCCCAAGGACGCCGCCGGCCACTATATGCTGGCCAAGGCTTATCAGATGCAGAAGGACACCGCCCTGATCCAGCCGGCCATCATCGAGGCCCAAAAGGTCACCAAGATGGACCCTGAGAACGACGGAGTCTGGTATCTTCTGGGATCTTTGCAGTATGAGGTCAAGAATTATATTGAATCGGCCCGGTCCTTCAGTAAATCACTGGAGCTGTCGCCGGGGGATCCCACCCGCTGGTACGAGGCCGCCAGGGTCTATATCCGGGCCGGCAGCGCTTATTCGGCCAACAAGGATACCGCAAATTCCAAGCTGATGTTCGATGCGGCGATCAACGCCTACCAAAAAAGGATGGAGTTGGACCCCTCCAAGGTGGAGGACACCTATTACGATATGGGCAATGCTTATTACTATGCCGGATATTATGATGAGGCCATACAGTGGTACCTGAAACGAATCGAAAAGAACCCGGCAACTGCTTTTGGCGCTTTGATGAACATGGGCTACAGCTATTCATTGAAGGGTCAGGCCAGCAAGGCTTCCAAGGCCGAGGTCCGGGTCATTTACGAAAAGGCCATCAACGCCTTCCTGCAGGCCAGGGCCCTGAAGATGGGAAATAATACCAAACCCGTCAAAGAGGCCATTCCGGCCATGGAAGCCCTGTCCCAGCATTATCTGTATATTTTCAACAAATTTAACGAGAAGGCCTTTAAAAACAAGGCTTCGGCCGAAGCCAATGCCATTCTAAAGATAGATCCGGCCAATAAAATCGCCAAGGAGGTTCTGGCCGCCCTTAAACCCAAGGTGGAGGTCTGGTAGATATAGCGGCCTTAATATTTATTACGGCTTTGAATATTAGGAAACGGGTAAATTCAATTAACCGGCTCTCAATTTTGAGAAGCCCAATAAAAACCAAAAAGCACAGGAGGTAGTTTAAAACAATGTTGAACGGACTGATGAATGCTCCGATGATCGTCAAAATTTTGATCATGGGAGTCGTCCCGGCTATCGTAGCCGCTGGGTTGGGCATCGCCCTGGCCCGCACCAAGAAGATCGGATTGGTGACCCTGATACTTTACGTCATCGGGCTGGCAGTATCATTTGTGATCTATAAGACCCTTCCGGAGTATATACAGGCCGGAGGCCCGGTGGTGATCATCCTGGTATTCCTGCTGGTGCTGTTGTTCACCTATATCATCGAGCGCAGCCTGACCATCGGCCGGGCCCGCGGTGCCAAGAACCTGACGGTCTTCATGGAGGAATTCCGGGAACTGCTGAGGGCCGGCAACGTCACCGGGGCCATCGCCGCCTGCAACGCCCAAAGAGGCTCCACCGCCAACGTTCTGAGGGCCGGACTGGAGAAATATCTGGCCCTGCAGAATGAGAACCTCACGCCCGACAAGAAAAGCGCCGAGTTGCTCCGGGCCATCGAAGAGGCCAACATGCTGGAGACCCCGCTGTTGGAGCGCAACCTGATAATGCTGACCACCATCGCCTCCATCGGGACCATGGTGGGCCTGCTGGGCACCACCCTCGGCATGATCCGCGCCTTCCAGGCCATGGCCCATGCCGGCGCCCCGGATGCCTCCGAGCTGGCCCGCGGCATCTCCGAGGCCCTGATCAACACCGCCGGCGGGTTGTTCAACGGCATCGGCGGCATCGTGGCCAACAACTATTTCATGAACAAGGTCTCCCTGTTCCAGTTCGGCACCGACGAGGCCATTTACGAGATGCAGCAACTTTTGACGATAGGAGAAAAATAAGATGTCAGCAAAGATGAAACGTCGGGCCAGGATCGTCCTGGATATGACCCCGATGGTTGACATCGCCTTTCTGCTGGTCATCTTCTTCATGTCCACCTATCATGCCCGTCCCCCGGTGACGGTGGAGGTCATGCTGCCAGATTCGCGTTCGCCCCTAAAGGTTCCCGAGGCCAATGTCATGGTCATCAACGTGCTGGCTCCGGAGAAGGCCGCGGCCCTGGCCGACAGCGTCGGGCCGACCAACCTGCTGGCCCTGATCGCCAATATCAAGGAGGCTACGGCCGATCCCAATGTGACCGTGGCGGCTCTGAGGGGCATGGGCGGGACCTTGCTGCCATCGGCTTCGGAGGATCTGCTCAAGGAGATCGCCTCCGCTCCCGGCAAACCCCTGACCAGGGGCCGGGCGGCCGAATTGGCCATTCGCGAGGTGCAGAGGAAGGATAATTTCATCAACCAGTGGGCCAGACAGGAGATAGCTTCTTTGACTCCGGAGCAGTATACCGCCCGGGTTGACAGCATGATGATATGGTATGCCACCGGCAAGGACGCGGCTCAGCCGCTGCTGTTGGGAAATGTCGCCATGACGGTGGTCGAGGAGCGCATGCGCAACCCCAAACTGATGATGGTCCTGATGGTGGACAAGAATTGCCTGTCGGGAAAGATGCTTGACCTGACCAGCATCCTGCAGAAAAAAGACGTCAACATGTTAAGGTTTTCCCTGGTGACCAACCTTAAAGCGGATGCCAAACCGATGTTTGGCGAAGAAGGGAGGTGATGGCATGGGCGCAGTAGATATGGGGCCCCAAGAAAGCGGCAAGAAAAAAGGCGGATTACGCAAACGCAAAGGCCGGCCCAATATAGTCCTGGACATGACCCCGATGGTGGACATCGGCTTCCTGCTGGTGATATTCTTCATGACCACCACCCGGTTCAAGGAACCCCAGGCCATCGAGATAACCCTGCCGCCGGAGACTGCGAAAGAGGAAAGCATGGACGTGGCTCAATCCAATGTGCTTTCGGTGAATATCATGAAGGACGGCACCATTTTGCAGAATATCGGTTTTGATGTTCCGGCCTTGGTGGCGGTGGAATCGCTGGATTCCCTGATGCTGAACAGCAAACTGGCCAATATCAAGAAGATGCCGGCCCACATCGACGGCCGCACCCAGGTCTATTACGAATCGGGCCCGGATTTCCTGGACAAGTACGGCAAATTCATGGCCGATAACAAGGGTAAAAGGATACCCCGGGAGATCCGCGACAGCCTGGATATGGTCCGGGACGAGAAGATCTGCCGCCTGACGGTGCTGGTGCAGGTGAATCGGGAGAGCAGCTACGACAAGGTGGTGGCGGTGATGGATGCCATCCAGCAGAACCAGATCGCCCGTTTTGCCATCGTGGAGCAGACCGAGGATCATCTGAAGGCCATCGAGGAAGCCAAGAAAAAGGCCGCCGCAACCGCGAAAGGGGGAAAGTAGAACATGAACAGTAACATCAATATCTTCTTTCCGGTGGCCGGCACTTTGGTAGGGCTGATCCTAGCCTGGTTGGTGTTAACCGTCCAGTCCCGGGAATACTCATCCCTGGGTTTTGGTGTCAAACAATCCAAGGTATTGATCCCCCTGCACCTCAAAAAGGGCATGCTGATATCGCTGTCCTTTATGCTGTTGCTGGTGCTGGGAGGGCTCTCTTATTTTGCGGTCAATGCATATATAGAGGCCCACCGGCCGATACCGGAGGCCCCGATGGTCAGGATCACCTACAGCCAGCTGGGCGCGCCGCCCTCTTTAAGCAGTTCCACCGTGGAGCAGGTGCAGGTGGCATCGGCCGCGGTGGCCGCAGCCCCCACCATGGGCGTTCCCAAACCGGTGGCCGACGACAAGGCGGTGGACGAAGCCGCCTATACCCAGTCCGAACTGGGAGCCATGTCGGCCGGTATGGCCACTAGCGAAGGAGCATCCGGCGCCAGCAATCTGCAGGTGGAGGACGTGATCCCCGATCAGGCGGCATATGTGGCAGTGGACAGGGCCCCCGAGATTGTGAAGGCCGGCAAAGCGGAATATCCGGATATCGTCAAAAAAGCCGGCATCGAAGGAAAGGTATACCTGCAGCTTCTGATCGATTTCGACGGGCACGTCAAAATGGCCGTGGTGGCCAAAAGCTCCGGAAACGTGTCGTTGGACGAAGCGGCCGTGGAAGCCGGGAAACAATGTATCTTCACTCCGGCCGTGGCCCCGGGCGGCAAACCGGTCCGGGTCTGGGTGATGTGGCCGGTTACCTTTAAGATCAACCAGTAAATACCAGTTTACCATATTGCCCCGAACTGAAATTTTGGTTCGGGGCATCTTAATATTAAACGGAGGATATTATGAAAAAAATATTGACCATCATGGTAGGTCTTTCGCTGGCAGCTTTCATCTCCTGCAAAAAGGAGGAGATGGAAAGCCTGCAGAGCCAAGTTCCGGCTGAATCCCAGGCCCAGCCCGACGTCAAGAGGATCATGGAGAAATCGGTGGTGGTTCTGGATACCGATTTCGGCCAGATAGAGATAGAGCTGTTTCCCAAGGACGCCCCCCAGACCGTTCTGAATTTCGTCAGCAAGACTTTGGCCCGGTCGTTCGACGGGACCACCTTCCACCGGCTGGTCCCCGGTTTTGTGATCCAGGGCGGAGATCCCTTATCAAAGGACGGCGATCCCAATAACGACGGCTATGGCGGGGAGCAGATGTCGGCCGAGCCGCGCCAGAAGTCCAACCTTCGCGGAACCATCTCCATGGCTTCCTCCTCGCGGGTCCAGCCGATAGACTCCCAGTCCGACGCCCAGTTTTTCATCAATCTGGACGACCAATGCGCCCGGCTGGACCAGATGGGCTTCATCCCCTTCGGCAAGGTGGTCAAGGGCCTGGAGGTGGTGGATCTCATCGCCAAACAGCCCCGCGATATGCGGGACCGTCCCACCAAGAATATCACCATCAAGAGCATCAGCATAAAACAATAGTTGGATCTAAAAGAACGGGGGCCGAGCCAAAAGCTCGAGCCCCCGTTCTTTATTGATCTTTGCCGTCTGGCTTATTTTCGCCGGGCGGTTTCATTTTATAACGTCCTATCAGCCGATATACCTGCTGGCGGGTGATGCCCAACTGCCTGGCTGAAGAGGTGATATCCCACCGGTTGGCTGCCAGGGCCTGGGAAAGATGCTGTCTTTCCAGTTTCCTTTTAGCCTCCTTCAGGTTGCCGGGTTCCGTTTCTGCCTGGGGAGAGGCCAGCAATCCCAAATGGTCCGGCTCGATCAGCCGGTCGTCACACATGATCACCGCCCGCTCGATCTTGTGCTCCAGCTCCCGAATGTTTCCCGGCCACTGATATCCCATAAGAGAGAATTTGGCTTCAGGGCTGAAGCGGGCTGCTTCTTTTTTATGTTTGAGGGAGAATTTTTTCAGAGAGGATTCGGCCAGCAGTAAAATATCGCTGCCCCGGTCCCTTAGGGGGGGGAGCTCCAGGGTGATGATGTTAAGCCGATAGTAGAGATCCTTGCGGAATATTCCCTTGGCTACCTCCTGCTCCAGGTCGTGGTTGGTGGCGGCAATGATCCGGACATCCACCCGGATCTGCTCCCGGCCCCCCAGGTGCTCGATCACCCCCTCCTGGATGGCCCGTAGCAGCTTGATCTGCAGGGGCAGGGCCATCTCCCCGATCTCATCCAGAAAAACGGTTCCGCCGTTGGCCATCTCAAATTTCCCCATCTTGCGGGCAAAGGCTCCGGTAAAGGCCCCCTTCTCATAGCCGAACAATTCCGATTCCAGAAGATTTTCCGGAATGGAGCCGCAGTCGATAACGATGAAGGGTTTTTCCTTGCGCTGGCTTAAGTCATGGATCTCCCTGGCCACCAGGGTCTTTCCGGTGCCCGACTCCCCCAACAGCAGCAGATTGACCTCGGAGCCGGCCACCCGCCGGATGATGGAGAAGACACCATCCATGGCCGGGCACTGCCCCAGCAGGTCGCTCCGACCGTCCAACAGTTGCTGCAGGGACAGGTTTTCCCTCTCCAGCCGCAGCCGCTTCTCCTCCTCCAGGGTTTTGATGCCCTCCACCAGCCGGGCATTTTCTATGGATATGGCCGCCTGGGCGGCCAGGGCGGCCAGCAGGTCCAGATCGTGATGGCTGAAGGTCTCCTGGATCCGCTGGCTGTCCACATAGATGACGCCTATGGCTTTGCGTTGCTGGGCCTGCCCGGCTAACAGGGGAACGCACATCGATGAACGGAGCTGGAGGTCGGCCACCGAGGCGGCCTGGTTGAACTCCGGATCCTGGCTGATGTCCTTAAGCCACAGGGGCTGTCCGGTGGTGATGACCTTTTCGGTTATGGTGCGGCTGAAGCGAAGGTCGTCCTTGTCCCAGGCCTGGTTGGGGCCGGCCCGGGTGACCGTAATGTTCAATTTCCCGCTCTGGTCATACAGCATCAAAAAGCCCCGCGAGGCCCCGGTCAGCTCCATCACCGAATCCATGATGGTGTCCAGCAGCTGGTCCTGGTTCAACACCCGGCTGATCTTGCGGGAGACCTCCAACAACAGGCTCAGGGCGGCTGCATCCTGTCCCAGACTGCCGGTCCGGCCCTGCATCTCCTCCAGGGCCTGGGCCGCGGCAGCCAGGTCCAGCTCGGCTTCGGCCACCAAATTTTCGACATTATTGATTCTGCGATTATCCTGCAATGGACAGTACCTCCTGCTTCAGACGCTTGATCTCCTTGAACAGCCTGCGCCGGACAGGGGATAGGACATAGGCGGTCTTGAGGTCCGGCTGGCTGATGTTGGCCAGGGCCTGTTTTATCAGCTGCAGGGCCTTTTGGTAGTTCTCCAGGGCCGGGCGGTATCTCTTCTGCCTGGCCCAGTAGCGGGCGATGGCCGACAGGATGGGCCAGGTGGTTTCGGCGATGTTGACCCGCCCGGCGATCTCCAGTGCCCACTCTAGGTATTTTAGGCCCTCCAGCCCCTTCAGCTCCAGCAGCTCCCCCTTCAGCAGCATCGCCTCGGCTGCCAGCTGCTGTTCCTCCACCCGCTGGGCCAGGCTTAGCGATTTATCGGCCAGGGCGGAGGATTCCTCCAACTGGCCCAGCTCCCGATGCAGGTCGGCCAGGTTCTTTAAAATGTAAGCCTCGCCGGCCTTGATGTCCAGTTCGGAGAATATCTCCCGGGCCTTGCTCAGGTCATCCTTGGCCTTTGCCCACTGATGGCGCATATGGGCAATCCGGCCCGACAGATTGACCGCCCGGCCGGTCTCCAGCCGACCCAACTCCCGGGCCAGGTCCAGCGATTTCTGGCAGAAGAGATCGGCGTCCTTTAAACTGCCCAGCGATAGGTAGAACTCGGCCTTGCGGATGAAGGCATCCTGCATCACATCCCGGGCCCCGATGTTGACCGCCAGCTGGATGGCTCGGTTGTAGTTCCAGAGGGCCTGGTCCCACTCTCCCCGGGCTTTGTGTATCAGTCCTATGTTTATCAGAGAGACGGCGGTCTCGAAGCTGGCTCCAATGCGCTCCATGGTCTGCAGGCACTTGCCGTGGTAATCCAGGGCCTTCTCCCAGTCGTATAGGTGGCGGTAGATCAGGGCCAGGTTGTTGTAGGAACGGGCCAATCCGCTGATATCGCCTATCTTTTCCCTGATGGCAAAGCTCTTCTGGTGGCATTCGGCCGAGCGGTCCCAGTCGTACATCCTGTAATATACCAAACCCAGATTGTTGTAGCTGGCGGCAATACCGTAGAGGCTGCCCTCCCGCTCCTTGATTGCCAGGCTTTGTCTATGGGCCGAGAGGGCCTGGCCCCACTCGGCCAGATGCCAGTAGGCCTGCCCCAGGGTGTTGTACAGCCCGGCCTCCACTGCTCCCCGTCCCCCCTCGGGGAGTATCTTCAACGCATCAAGGCAGGTCCGTTCCGCGGTGCGGTATTCCCCCCGGCTTAGGCAGGTGACGGCCATGGCTCCCATCAGGCGGGCGGTGGCCTCCGGGTTGTTGCCGGCAACGGCCAGGCCCTGTCGGAAATACTCCATAGAGTCATCGTAGTTCCCCAGTCTCTCTTGGCAGCGTCCCAGCTTGTAGAACAGGTCGGGCGAGGGCCCTCTCTGTTCGAATAACTCCCGGGCCAGCTTGAGGGCCCGAGAATACTCTCCGGAGAGGTAGTAGAGCTTTTGCAGCCTCTCCATGGATGCCGCATCGTTGGGGCCCTGAGTCAGGGCCTTCTCGAAATGGAAGATGGCCTGGCCCTTGGAATACTCGAACAGGGTCTCCCCGGCCCTAAGATGGTATTCTCTAGACTTCTTCGGGCGGCCAGCCATCTCCCAGTGCCGGGCCAGGGAAGATAGGTCCTGCAAAGAGCTCCGGCCTTCCTGCTCCATCATTTCGGCGGCCCGCCGGTGAAGGGTTTTGGCGGCCTGGGGAGAAAGCGATTGATACACCATCTTGGCTATGGCCGAGTGATTAAGACCGTATAGCTGGCGGCCATCCGGACCATGGATTGCGGCCAGCAGGCTCCGGTTGATGAGGTCTGTCAGATCCAGGGAGACTTGGGGTGTTGCCGCGCCTGACAAGGCGGCAATTTCATCCAGGGACGACGGCCGTTCCATCACCGACATGGCCTGGACCATTGCCAGTTGGGAGGCGCTCAGGTTGTTCAGCTTGGACTCCATGGCTTTGGAGAGGCTGCCGGGCAGGTTGATCCTCTCCAGATCGCGGATGGCCGGCTGCCACTGCCCCCGGCGCTTGACCACCAGCCCCTGGTCCAGCAGTTGCTGCACCGATTCCTCTATCAGCAGGGGATTGCCCTCGGCCTGGGCGGCTATTCTGTCCAGCAACGGCCGGTAGCTTTGAATTCCGGGGAGGACATTGGCCAGAAGCTCGGCGGCCTCACCCTGCCCCAGCCTCTTGAGGAAGATCTGCTCCGCCAGGTTCTCGACGGTCAGGCTTTCGATGGCCTGGAGCAGATGATGGCCGGGGGGAAGGTCATCGCTGCGGGAGCTGCCCACCAGCAGTACCCTATATTTAGGGACATTGCGTACCAGGTAACAAATCGCCTCCAGGCTTTCCCGGTCGATCCATTGAATGCTCTCCAGGAGCAGGGCGGCAGCGGCGGAGGGCGAAGATTCCAAGGTTCGGATGATGAACTGGGAGATGGCATCCAGCCGGCGCAGGTGTTTCTCACCGGCCGGCAGCAGTGGGGCGGGTGGCAGGTCACGGATCTCGGGGAGAGCGGCCAGGGCCGGACAGATCTCGGCCAGCAGGGGCCCGTATTCGGTTAAGGCCTGGTGGCAGCAGCCCTGGGCCAGTGGCAGCAGCTGCCGGATGATCTGGAGAATTATGTCAAAAGCTGCGCTTTGTTCCTCATAACAGCGGGCCCATATCACCTGGCATTCGGAGATCTGGGCCTGGAGGGCGAATTCGTTTAGCAGCTTGGTCCGGCCGATGCCGGTCTCCCCCGAGACAAAAAGGCAGCCGCCCTGTCCCCCCACTGCGTTGTTCAGGGCCTGGCGGAGCTCACTCAGCTCCTTGTCCCTGCCCACCATCTTGCTTTTGAAGATGAAGCTGGTTCTGCCCGTCACCGCCCGCCCGGGCTGTGCCCCCGCTAGCAATGATAACTGTTCCGACACCTCGCCGGCCGATAAGGGGCGCAGGGCGGGGTCCTTGTTCAACAGCCGGAGGATCAGGGAATCTATGGGTTTGGGGAGCGAGCGGTTGAAAGACGAGGGGAGAGGAGGCGGCTGGGATAGGTGCTTGCGGGCCAGTTCCTTGGCACCACTGGACTCGAAGGGGAGGCGTCCGGCGAACATCTGGAACATCAGGACACCTAGAGAGTAAAGGTCGGACCGTCCGTCGGCGGCCTGCCCGGCTATCACCTCGGGGGATATGTAGGCCGGGGTGCCGGTTCTGCGCGAAGTCGCGTTGGCGGCATAGCTGGCCTGCCCGAAGTCAAGCAGTTTTACCGATCCGTTCCCGTCGGTAAGTATATTGCTGGGCTTGACGTCCAGGTGGATTATCCTGCGGCTGTGTATATACTCCAGGGCATCGCACAGCTGGGCCGTCAGCAGGCATCGTTCCTCGATGGCCAGCCCCTGGCAGGCTGCCAGGATGTCCGGCCCCGGGATGAATTCCATCACCAGACAACAGTTGCCCTGGTATGACTCATAGCTGTAGACCCGGGCTAGGTTGGGATGGGCCAACTCGGACAGGACCTGAAACTCATGGCTGGCGGCATTTATATCTACCAGATTGCCGGGAAATATTTTGACGGCATATATTTTATCATCAGTCAGGTCCTTTGCCTTGTAGACCTGACTGAAGGATCCCTGCCCCAACAGCTCCAGGGTCAGATACTTATTGGCGATGATATGTCCCGAAGGCAATATATTCATTGTAACAAAAAGATACGATTCGATTTTCAGTTTATCATAAAAACTTGGCAAATGCAATAATTATTTTAAGTAAACTTTACTATTTCAGTTTTATCGAATTTGTTTTCATTTTAAATTTAAAATATCAATACCAAGTAATTTATATGCGTAACAAAATGATGCATATAAATTATTGTTAATACATTGTAATACAATAAAATAGAATTATACTTTGATTGAAATCCAAATTGTACGATATCATTAATATGAAAAATGAAACAAAATGATACATATTATGGTGGCGACAGAATCAATCGTCAATATATCATAATATTCAAGCTATTGTTATATAATAAGTTAAAAAAGTAAAATTAATTCTGGTATGAAAAATGCTTATATTCTGACATAACAATAATAACATCAAAAAGGGGTAGTACAAATGAAAAAGGTAGGTTTACTGGTAGCGGCCGTCATTATTCTGGCCGGATTGGCATCAGCCCAGACCACCATCTTCTCAGACAACATGACCGGCTTCCCCACGGGTTGGACGCTTTCGCCCACCACCGGTGGCTGGACCAAGACCTCCACCAAGTATTACAGTTCATCCTACAGCGCCATGTGCGACAATGTCAGTCCTTACGGGGCCAACCAGAACAATTATATAACCAAAACGGTCAGCCTATCGGGATATAGCAACGTCGCCCTGAAATTCTACATCTGGCAGTACAGCGAGAGCGGCTACGACTATATCCGGGTGCAGTACCTGGTGGGCAGCACCTGGACCACCGCCTGGCAGAGGGCCGGCAGCTATCAGTCTTGGGCCCAGCAGTCGGTCAGCATTCCCAACACCGCCACCCAGGTCCGATTTTATTTCAACTCCGACGGCAGCGTCCAGAACACCGGGGTGTACATCGATGACGTGGTCCTTACCGGGACAGCGGCCACCGTTACCCAGAATGATGCCGGGACTGGCACCGATGCCGGCAACACCATAGCCACCGCTACCACGGTAAATCCGGGTTCGTGGACCGGCTGTTATTTGGATGCCACTGATCGAAACGACTATTACAAGTTTAACGTTACCGCGGGCCAGGTAATCAAACTAAAAGTAACCCCGCCCTCAACGGCCGACTACGACCTCTATCTGCATAACACATCGCAGACCCAGGTTGGCGCCAGCACCCAGGGAACCGGCTTGGTTGACTCCATTGTCTACACCGCCACCACTACCGGCTACTGGTATTGCCGGGCCTACGAATACAGCGGCACCGGCAACTACTCATTGCTGATCTCGGTGAGCGGCGGGACCACCCCGACAACGATTCTGGCGATCAACACGACCTCGTGGGCGCCGGTGGCGGCGGGCGGGACCAGCTCGGCAGTCAGCGTGACCAACAGCGGCACGAGCGGCAGCGTGATCGCCTACACGGTGTCCGACAACGCCACTTGGCTGACCACCTCGGCCGCCAGCGGCAATACCCCGGGCAGCTTCACCATGACGGCCTCGGCCAACACCGGTGCGGCGCGAAGCGCCACGGTCACTGTGGCCGCGACCGGCCAGACCTCCAAGACCATCACCGTCAACCAGGCGGCAGCCAGCACCGGCGGAGCTGAATGGACCGTCATGATCTACCTGAACGCCGACAACAACCTGGAGACCGACGGGATCAACGATTTTCTGGAGATGGCCGCCGCCTCATACAGTTCGGGCAAGATCAACGTCATCGTTCAGATGGACCGGGCCTCGGGCTACGCCACCACCTATGAGAATTGGACCGGCTGCAAGCGTTTCAAGATCGCCAGCGGGATGACCCCCACTGCGGCCTACCAGATATCGGACCTGGGCGAGGTGGACATGGGCAGTCCCACCACCCTGGTCAACTTTGCCACCTGGGCCATCCAGAACTACCCGGCCAACCGCTATTCCCTGGTTATGTGGGATCACGGCGACGGCTGGTACAAGACCGATGCCAGCCCCATCAAGGGCTTCTCCAACGACGACTCTCACGGTTCGGTGATCGGCATAGCCAACGGCGAATTCGCCAGCGCCATGGCCCAGATCAAGACCGCCCTGGGCCGGAACCTGGACCATATCGGCTGGGATGCCTGCCTGATGGGCATGTGGGAGGTGCTGGACATATCCCGCAATTACGCCAACGTGGCCAACGTCTCCGAGGAGACCGAGGGGGCCGCCGGCTGGTATTACACCACCTGGCTGAACGTCATGAACACCACCCCCACCACCAGCGCCATTGACATGGGCAAAGCCATCATCAACGGCACCACTCAATCGACCCTGTCGGTGGTGGACCTGACCCTGATCTCCAATCTGACCACCAAGGTCAACACCCTGGCCACCGAGCTGATGGCGACCCGGGGGGCCGGCCTGGGCGCCAGCATCAGCACGGCGCTTAACAATACCCTCAAGTTCTCCACCAGCTATTTTTCATATCACATAGATCTGTCCGACTTCGCCGCCAAGGTCAAGGCCGCCATCACCACCCGGCCCACCCTGACCACCGCCTGCGACAACGTCATCAGCGCGGTGACCTCGGCGGTCAAACTGTACAAGAACTCCTCCACCTACGCCAATGCCCGGGGCATCGCGGTCTATCACTGCAAGATCGACGGCTCCAATTACGATACCGCCTACAACAGCCTGCCCATCGCCTCCAGCACGGTGTGGGATGAGTACATCAAGGGCGGCTCCAGCGGCGGAACCACCGCAAATTACACCAAGAGCACCGCCACCTACAGCTGGGATGCCTCGGCCACCACGGCCACCGGCCTGACCGGGGACGACCAGAGCGTCAGCAAGTCCATCGGTTTTGCCTTCAACTTCTACGGCACCAGCTATACCACCGTCAACATCTGTTCCAACGGGTTCCTCAATTTCGGCACCAGCTCCACCGCCTACACTCCGGCCGCCATCCCCAACACTGCGGCCCCCAACGCCCTGATCGCCGGCTTGTGGAGGGACCTTAACGTATCGGGCGGCGGAACCATCACCTACTACTCTTCGGCCACCAAATTCGTGGTGTCATTCAACGCCGTCAAGAACTACTCCAACACCAGCCTGCAAACCTTCCAGATGATCCTGACCCCCGACGGCAAGATCAAGATCCAGTGGGGTGGCATCACCACCGAGACCTATGCTTCGGGGGTGGAGAACCAGGGCGGCACGCTGGGCGTGGCGGCCACCGCCGCGGCCAATTCGGCGGCGCTGTTCACCCCGCCGGCGGCCTGGAGCAGCCCGATCAATGAGAATGAATTGGAGACCAGGCTCAATCCGCAGGGGATGCCGCTATCCAACCAGCTGTTCCAGAACGCCCCCAATCCGGTCAGATATAAAACCCTGATCGCCTTCCAATTGGAGAAGCCGGGCGCTGTTTCCCTGAAGATCTACAATCTCAACGGACAGCTGGTCAGAACCCTGGCCTCGGGGCAGCATAATTCCGGATATCATCAGGCCATGTGGGACGCCAAGGATGATGCCGGAAGGAAGGTGGCTGACGGAGTATATATCTATAAGCTGGCCTGCGGCGAGTTCAACCACGCCAAAAAAATGGTGCTGGTCAAATAAAATAACCTCCTGAAGTTAAGAACAAAAGGGCCGTTAGTTGCGGCCCTTTTTAATTTTCCCAAGTTTGACCCGGAAATTTCAACTTTCGCTTTATTAAAATTAATTTCTATGCTATAATTTCCTTATGAGAATACTTCACATAGTCACCGCTTTCCCCCGGGACGAAAAGGACATCATCACCCCCTGGCTGATAGAGATGCTGCGGCATTACCCGGCGCACGGCCTGGAGGCGGAGATATTCACTTCGTCCTACCAGGGCCTGGGCGAACAGATGGTCCACGGGCTGCCGGTGCACCGCTTCCGTTATTTCTTCAAACGCTGGGAGAACCTGACCCACGAGGAGACCACCCCGGACCGCATGAAAAGATCCCTGCTGTACAAGATCATGCCGGCTTTCTACATCATTGGCGGAATGATCGGGATCGTTAAACTGTTAAGAAAAAGCCAATACGATGCGGTCCATGTCCACTGGCCGCTGCCGCATGCCGTGTTCGGCTGGGCGGCCAAAACATTCTTCGGACTGCCGGTGGTCACCACCTTCTACGGGGTGGAGCTGCGCTGGGTGAAGCGCTCCATGCCTCTGCTGAAAGGTTTTCTGGCCTGGTCGGCCCGGATGTCGGATAAAGTTGTGGCCATCTCCAACTATACCGCCGGCGAGGTCAGGGAGCTGGCCGATGTGCCGGTGGAGGTGATCCCCTATACCATCAGCCTGCCGGAGAACCAGGAATTTTCACAGCCTCCGGCCGGTCCCAAGATCATCCTTTCGGTCAGCAGATTGGTGGAACGCAAGGGCATCATCTATCTGATAGACGCCCTTAAATATCTGCCGCAGGAATTGGAGGTCCATCTGGCCATCATCGGCGACGGCCCGGAGAGGGAACGTTTGAAGGAGAGGGCCCTGTCACAGAATCTGGGGCGAAAGATAAGCCTGCCCGGCTGGGTCAGCGAGGCGGAACTGGAGAGCGCCTACCGCAATGCTTCGGTGTTCGTTCTGCCGGCCATCATAGATTCCAAGGGCGATACCGAGGGTCTGGGGGTGGTCATCCTGGAGGCCATGAATTACAAGGTGCCGGCCATCGGCAGCGATCTGGGCGGGATCACTGACATTATAATAGATGAAGAAACAGGTTTGTTAGTGCCGGAGAAGGATCCCCAGGCTCTGGCCAGGGCAATTACCAGGATATTGACAGATGAGGACCTAAGAACTAAAGTTGTCGAGGGAGCCTATCAACATTTAAAGCGTAACTTTAGTTGGGATAACATATTAGAGAAATGGGTGAGAATCTATAAAGGTCTTGAGTAGCTGTTTGTTAAAAACAGGTATAAAATTCACTAAAAACGACAGTTTTTTACTGTCGTTTTTATATTATTGTCATACAATATGTTATAAATCTGTTTATGCAAAAGGGATACCAAAAAGAATAAAAAAAGTCATTAAATATCACCTCCAGGGCTGATTTTAGGCTTGACATCAGGCCATATATGGTGCATAATTACCCCCTTGCCACAAAATAAAGGGGTACGTCATGAAATGTCCAGCCTGTTCTTTCCCCAAGGACAAGGTGATCGACTCCCGCTTATGTAAGGATGGCCAGGCCATTCGCCGCCGCAGGGAATGCCTGCAGTGCCATCGCCGTTACACCACCTACGAGTACATAGAATCAGCCCTGATGGTCGTAAAAAAGGACGGCCGGCGGGAGGCTTTTGACCACCAGAAGCTTATTTCCGGCATCCGCCGGGCGGTGGAGAAGAGGCCCATCAGCATCGACGCCCTGGAGAGGATGGTTGAGACCATCGAGAACGAACTCCAGGCGGGGGGTCATAACGAGGTACCGGCCGACGTCATCGGGGAACATGTGATGAAGCATCTCCAGGAGCTGGACGGGGTGGCCTACGTGCGTTTTGCCTCGGTCTACCGTTCCTTCCGCGAGGTGTCCGAATTCGCCGATGCGGCCAAGTCATTCGCCGAAAAAACCCAGCAAAAAAATATAAAAAAGTGAGGGAGCAATGCCAGATAAAAACCGTGAGCTACTAGCCAGCCCGTCCACCCCCGAAACCCAGGAGCCTCCCCGCTTTTTATTTGCCGGAGAGAAGATCAAAGACCTGCACAGCTCTCTGGCCAACAAGATGTTCCATTTGGTCCAGAAGCGCAACGGCAATATAGTCAATTTCGACAAACGCAAGATCACCGAGGCCATCTTCAAGGCCGCCCAGGCGGTGGGCGGCACGGACAGCAGCGTCTCCGGGAACCTGGCCGACGAGGTGGTGCTCTTTTTGTATTCCTCCAAGGGCGATCATCTGCCCAACGTGGAACAGGTTCAGGATGCCGTGGAAAAAATCCTGATAGAACGCGGCCATGCCAAGACCGCCAAGGCCTATATTCTTTACCGCGACCAGCGGTCCAAGATCCGCCAGCAGAAGATCGTTGCCAGGCCCGATTCGGCAGAAGCCGGAAAGGAACAGGACGCCACCGATCTGGCGCTGTTCGTCCGGGTGTCGGACGACAACATCGTCCAGTGGGACCGGGAGAGGATCATCAGCGCCCTTAAAAAGGAGGCCGGGGTGGCCGAGGATATAGCCCACAAGATCGCCCGGGAGGTGGAGGACCAGATCATCAGCGCCAAGGTCAAGCGCCTGACCTCGTCCCTGGTCCGGGAACTGGTGGATGCCAAACTGGTGGAGCATGGCCTGGAGGAGGCCCGCAAGAAGCACTCCCGGCTGGGGCTTCCCCTGTTCGACGTGGAGAAGATCCTGACCGACCGCAACCGGGAGAACGCCAACATCCCCCACAATCCCGAGGCCACCAACATGTCGCTGGCCGAGACCATCAACAAGCAGTATGCCCTGGCCAAGGTCTTCTCCCAGGAGGTGGCCGATGCCCACTCCCGGGGCGATATTCACCTGCACGACCTGGGATTCATCAACCGGCCCTACTGTTCCGGGCAGAGCCTGGAATATGTCAAAAAATTCGGCCTGTCCCTGCCCAATGCCCTGTCCATCGCCAAGCCTGCCCGGCATGCCGACACCCTGCTGGCCCACATGGTAAAGTTCTCGGCCGCCCTGCAGGGGCATTTTGCCGGGGCCATCGGCTGGGATGCCGTCAATGTCTTCTTCGCCCCGTATCTGGTGGGCATGTCCGACCGCGACATGCAGCAGCTGGCCCAGATGATGATCTTTGAATACAGCCAGCAGTCGGTGGCCCGGGGCGGCCAGGCCATCTTCTCCGACCTGAACATCTACTGGGAGACCCCAAAGCATTTCGAGAACGTCCCGGCCATAGGCCCGGGCGGCGAGTATACCGGAAAGAAATACGGCGATTATCTAAAGGAGTCCCAGCGCTTCGCCTGGGCCCTGTTCGATGTCTACAAGGGGGGAGACGGCACCGGGCGTCCCTTCTTCTTTCCCAAGCCCCAGGTCCACATCACCGAAAAATTCTACCTGACGCCCGGCCATCTGGATTTCCTCAACCATATCTCCCAGGTGGCGGCCGAGAAGGGCAACACCTATTTCGTGTTCGACCGGGGCGAGACCGCCAAGATATCCGAATGCTGCCGGCTGGCCTTCAAGCTGGAGGAGTCCGATCTGCAGGACGCCCACTTCCCCTGGAAGATGAGATATTCCGCCCTGCAGAACATCACTTTGAACCTGCCGCGCATCGCCTACCTGGCCAAGGGCGACACCAGCGCCCTGTTCAAAAAGATGGATGACTTCCTGCACCTCTCCGCCAAGGGCCACATTCAAAAGCGCAAGTTCATCGAAAAGCTGATGTCCCTGAAAGACCAGGGTCCGCTGGCACTGCTGGCCATGGAGAAGGACGGGGAGTCCTATCTGCGCCTGCCCCGGGTGTCGTTCCTTATAGGCATGCTGGGCCTGAACGAGATGGTCCAGATCCACACCGGCCAGGAGATGCACCAATCAACCGAGGCCTTCAAGTTCGGGTTGAAGGTCATCGCCTACCTGCATCTAAAGACCAAGGAGCTGGCCAAGGAATACAACATGAAGTTCGTACTGGAGCAGACCCCGGCCGAGAGCACCGCCTTCCGCTTTGCCAAGCTGGACCTGGAGCAATTCCCCAAGGAGGCCGAGAAGGTGGTCAAGGGCAACCTCAAGGATAATTCGGTCTATTACACCAACTCCACCTATCTGAACGTCTCTCATGCGGTCAACCCCATCGACCGGGTCAAGCAGGAGGGCAAGTTCCACGACATGATCGAGGCCGGGGCCCTGACCCATATCTGGATCGCCGATTCCCATCCTTCCCCGGAATCCATCGCCAATTTTGTCACCAAGACCTTCCGCCACACCCGCAATGCCCAGATCGCCTTCTCGCCGGAGTTCACCACCTGCAACGTCTGCAGCAAGGTCTACCGGGGCCTGATGGACGAGTGCCCGCACTGCAGCGGGAAGAGGGTCAGCGGGATTGAACGGATAAAGTAGGTCCGGCAGAAGTATTCAGTATACAGGAGACAGTATACTGTAGGGGCGAAGTCTCTTCGCCCCGGGCCTAATCCAGATAATAGTGCGAAGTCCCTTCGCCCGGACCCAAATGATGCAGTTCAGCAAGGAGTGATCATGGCCAAAAAGATAGCCGCCATCGTCTTCGTTTTCTTCTGCACCGCCATGGCCTGGGTGATCCTGGGCGGGGTGACGGTGGACCGCACCAACTCCCAGGACAGCAAGCTCAAGCGGGCGGTGGGCCAGCTGTGGGGCACCACCCAGCGCCAGAGCGCGCCGCTGGTGTTCTACCAGGTCAGGCAGGAGCAGAAGGTGGTCAAGGCCACCGAGGGGGGCAGGACCGTCACCGAGACCAGGACCAGCCTGTCCGATTACTACCTGAACCTGGAATCCAGCGACATCAGGGCCGACCTGAGGCTGACCCACCGCAAAAAGGGCCTGCTGTGGTATTCCACCTATCAGGTGGATTTCGACGGCACCTACGGTTTGATCAACAGCACCTCGGATGAACGCCAGATCTGCTTCCAGTATTCCTTCCCCTCCCGGGACGGCATCTACGACGATTTCGCCATCTCGGTCAACGGCCTGCCGGAGAAGGAGCTGGTGCCCACCGACGGCAAGATCTGCAAATGGATCCGGCTGAAGCCCGGCCAGACCGCCCAGGTGCGGGTGGCCTACCACTCCCAGGGGCTGGACCAGTGGTGGTACGTCTTCGGGGACAATATCTCGCAGATCCGCAATTTTAAGCTGGCCATGACCACCGATTTCGGGCGGATAGATTTCCCGGAGAACGCCATCTCGCCCACCGCCAAGCATGCCCTGAGTAATATCGGAGGGACCAAGAAGGGCGGGGGATGGGAGCTAATCTGGCAGTACACCAACCTGATCTCCGGGATCCAGATCGGCATGGATATGCCCAAGAAAATAAACCCCGGTCCCTTCGTCAGCAAGATCAGCTTCTTCGCGCCGGTGTCTTTATTCCTGTTCTTCTTCCTGGTGTTCATCATCACCGCCCTGCGCGGCATAAAACTGCACCCCATGCATTACTTCTTCCTGGCGGCGTCGTTCTTTGCCTTCCACCTGCTGATGGCCTACCTGGCGGACCACGCCGACATCTACCTGGCGTTCTTCATCAGCGCGGCGGTGTCGGTGTTCCTGGCGGTGTCCTATATGCGGATCGTGGCCGGGGCCCGCTTTGCCCTGGTGGAGACGGCCCTGGCCCAGCTGGTTTACCTGGTGTTCTTTTCCTACGCCTTCTTCTGGGAGGGATACACCGGGCTGGCCATCACCATCTGCTGTATTGCCACGCTGTTCGTGGTGATGCAGTTCACGGCCAGGATAGATTGGGATAAGCAGTTTTCGGGGAAATGAGGGGCAAGTAGGCGGGTATGGGTATTCAGGAGACAGGAGACAGTAGGGGCGAAGTCTCTTCGCTCTGGGCCTAATCAAGAAGATAGTGATGAAGGGCCTTCGCCCGACCCCTCCCTGGCCCTCCCCGCAGCGGAGAGGGAATGGACATTGCGAAGAGGCGAGTTAATGTAAGAAAAAGCCAAGCGTTTAATGCTGTGAGTGTACTGAAATGAATTTTACTAAAGGTGCGTATTCAAATAACTATTACTAAGATTGTAGAAAAAATAGGGGGTTTTATGGAAATTGTGAGAAAAGCACCTGCAGCCTTGAATCTTTTATGGAAAGAAGGTTTTTTTAAGAAGGATAAAAGTATAGCTGAAGTAGAAACTGTGTTGCACGAGAAAGGTTATAATTTTGGTTCTGCCACACGTAAGGCACTAGAGCGTACAAAGTTTCTTATGCAAAAAGGTGAAAGGGGTAATAGGAGGTTCATACAGAAGCACCCATATGTGGAGATAAAAAATGAAAAACACAAGTAAGGATTTATTGAAAGTATTAGTAGATCACGAAAAACGTATATCGAGGTTAGAAAGTTCGGGCGCAAAAATTAAACCACCAAGAGTAAAGAAAAATATCTCTCTGCCAGATCATATTCTTGCATTAAGAGACAAGGGTTTCTTTGCCAAACCTAAAACAGTAGAAGATACACAGAATAGGTTATCAGATTTCTATTCATGTGATAAGAACCGTGTAGCAGTGGCACTATTAAGGTTATCTACCAAAAAGCAATTACGAAGAACTTCAACAAAGAAAAACGATAAAAATAATATTGCGTTTACATGGTGAGCAACATGAATAAACCCGATATAATAAAAAAAATAAAACTTATACAAATTAAAAAGAATACAATCCAGTATTATATTATACAATTATTAATTAAGGGAATACTAAACGACATAGTTGATTCGGCGGGTTTGGCTCATCTTATTAATGAAGAGTATCAAAGGAAGATTAAACCCTCAGATATTGTGGCATGCATTAAGCCCATTGTTAGTAACGATATATTACGTAGTCTTATTATCAAAAAGGGTAAACGGTCATATAGGTATTGGTATCCAGCTTGGATAGCAAAGGATGTCGCTATTTCTAGGGTCAATAAAACAAAAGAAAAGGTATTGTTTATTACTGGACATGAAGCATGGTCAGACCAAAATAAAAGATTAAAAAGTATTTTCGATATTTTGGAAGGCGAAATAGATATCATCGATCCTTATTATGGATATAATACCCTGCATGCGCTATCATTATTTGGGAAAACAAGAAAGGTCCGTTTTCTAACTTGCAATACTGGTAATAGTGAAAAACGAGATATTACAAATTTTAATTTGCAGTTTGCAAGATTTAAAAAAGAATTTCGTAATATATTATTCAAACAATTTGCGTTACCTGAAATACACGATAGGTATATTTTGTCTAAAAATGCAATTGTTATCATCGGTCATGGGATAAAAGATATTGGCAACAAAGAGTCCTTTGTCATTTATCTAGAGAAAGAATTGGTTTCCAAAATATTGCCAACACTGCGAAAACTATTCAATCTTAAATGGAGCAATTCAATAAATATATAATAAAGTGCTATGTGGTTGTAGGCATTGTAGTTGCGATAGTTAGTATTTAATAAATTGTCTTCGTTTTTTTTTCTGCACCACGGGCTTGGATCATCTTGAGTGGGTGGTAAACAACTCTTGGCAATAAGTAAGGACACGGCATGCCGTGTCCCAACAGATAGATAAAATCAAAATAATATAAACGGAGGTCATCATGGAACTGCAGGAACTGAAGGACAAACTGAGCGCCGAGAAGCACATCTACGACTTCACCGAAGAGGGCGGGGACGTCATCATCCGCAACAAGAAGCACGGGGTCAAGATCCGCTGCAGCGCCGAGGCCGTCGCCAAGCACGACTGGGCCACCATCAAGTCCCAGACCGTGGGCGGCCGGGACGTCAACCACATCACCCGGGTCACCGGCTATTTCACCATCGTGGAGGGCTGGAACAAGGGCAAGCTGGGCGAGCTCAAGGACCGCTACCACTCCCAGATCGCCTGATAGGGTTCGTCATTCCCTTGGAAGCTTGTCCTCGCGAAAGCGGGGAAGGGGATCCGGGGATATCAGAGTGGATTCCAGCCTTGCGCTGGAATGACTATCCTATAATAATTAAATCTACAAGGATAAGGCATATACTATGGAACTGAAAGTTTTCGGCCGGCCCACCTGCCAGGTCTGCAAGCAGGCCATGGAAAAGATCAACTATTTCCTGGACAAGTGGGAATTCCAGGGCAAGGTGCCGCTCACCTATTTCGACATGGACACGGTGGACGGCCTGGCCGAGGGTGCCTTTTACGAGGTGTCGGACATCCCCACCGTGGTCCTGCTGAACAACCAGGACGAGATGGACCGCTGGGTCAAGCGGCCCCCGCTGTCCAAGGAACTGAAGCCTTACCTGGATCCGGCGGTTTAATCGTCTTTTAAAGCTTTTTGCCATCAAGACACCAAGGCACTAAACAGAATTTACCCTTTAATTAGGAATTTTAATAATCTTTGTGTCTTTGTGCCTTTGTGGTTAAGGGTATCTGTTCTTTAATACCCTGATTAGCCTACAGTGTGGATATTGGGGTTTCTATGACATCACAATTGTAATTATCATGGAAATAAAAGGCTTCATCGAAACATCGCTGATCGACTGGGACGGAAAGATCGTCTCGGTCCTTTTTCTTCCCGGCTGCAACTTCCGCTGTCCGTTCTGCCACAATCATGTTTTGGTCAAGCACCCGGAGCAGATCGCCGACGTCCCCTGGAAACGCATAGAAACGTTTTTAAAGGGCAAGAAGGGCTGGATAGACGGGGTGGTGATCACCGGGGGTGAGCCCACCATCCACCAGGATCTGATGCCCCTGCTGACGAAACTGAAGGAAATGGGCCTGCCGGCCAAATTAGACACCAACGGCAGCAACCCGGCCCTGTTAAGGGAGATAATAGACCTGGGCCTGGTAAAATTCATCGCCATGGACATCAAGGCCTCTTTCGACGGATCCTATGACCGGGCCTGCGGGGTTGCCGTAAACAAAGAGAATATCAGGGAAAGCATCGGCCTGATCATGTCCTCCGGCCTGGAGTATGAGTTCCGCACCACCATTGTTCCGCAATATCACGATCTGGATTCGGTTGAAAATATGGCAAAAGAGATAAAAGGGGCAAAAAAGTGGGTTTTACAGCAGTTTGTCCAAACCAATGCCGACGACGAGGGGCTACGTAGTCTGCCGCCATATGATGAGGAATACCTGGAGGAGATGAAAAAGAGGGCGAAAGGATTGGTGGAAAGGGTGGTTTTAAGGGGAATATAAGCAATAATATCATATATAATGAATAAACGCCCCGGCAGGAGCCGGGGCGTTTATTGTTTTGAAGATCAATACCAGATCTTTGGGGTGGTTACGGTGAAGGTCTTATTGTAACCGTAGGCATCGGTCCCGGTAAAAGTGACCTGAACCGAGGCGCCTGCCCCCATGGCCGGATAAGTGGGGGTGAAGGTATATGAATAGACGCCGCCGCCCGGAACATAACCGGCGATATTATAGCTTTCAACGATCGGGGTTGTTCCGACTGTATCAGTAAAGGTGGTGGTCCGCTTGTTAAGGACGGCATCAACGTAATTCATGTTCTCAAAAGACACGGTTAATATCCCGCCGCCGCCCGGAGGGTCAACATCGGTGATTATCAATTCCGGCGCCGGGGTCACAGAACTGCAACCCACAATGGTCAGCAGGGCTATGAAAATCAGGGAAATTAACTTTTTCATGGTAACCTCCAAAATATTTTGGTTTGTTGAATTATCCCTTTAAGTGTCCCTATCAATTGGATAGTATAGTGTAACTTAGTGATTATGTCAAGAGAAAAAATAAAAAAAAATAAAAAAATAAAAAAAGTTCTTGACAAATATGGACAAAATGAATAAAATGTCTAAAGGTAGCTTTGTCTATAGTTATATATACTTACCGATACTTCATTCTTGAGCGAGGTAAATATGCCTGTATCCCCAAAAGAAATAGATTCCGGGAAATTATACACCGTCTCGGAGACTGCCAAGATCCTGGCGGTCACCGACCAGACGGTGCGCAAACATTTGGGCGTAAAAAATCTCCCGGGCAAAAAGGTCGGCCGGCGATGGCTGGTCAAGGGAAGCGAGATCCAGAAATTTATTGGCGAATTGGGCTGGTAGATCGGTCTGATGAAAAATCAATTGGTTGATAATAACCGATAAAGTGAGGTAACCTCAAAATGCTTTTTGGAAAAAAACCAGCCACCATAGGTTTGGACATAGGCAGCAGCCAGATAAAGATCGTCGAGATCCAGAAGACCGGCAAGGGGCTGTCGCTGGTCAATTACGGGATCGCTCCGCTGCTGCCGGAGGCCATCGTCGAGGGCGAGATCATGGACCGGACCCTGGTGATAGACACCATCAGGACCCTTTTGGAGACCAGGCAGATAAAAAGCAATAATGTGATAACTGCCGTCTCCGGCCGGGGCGTCATCGTCAAGCGGATCAATATGGACAAGATGAAGGAGCAGGAGGCCCGGGAGAGGATCAAGTGGGAGGCCGAACAGCATGTGCCGTTCGAGATCTCCGATGTGGTGCTGGATTTCCAGATCATCAACCCCGATTCGGGCAACAACCAGATGGAAGTGCTGCTGGTGGCGGCCAGGAACGAGACGGTGAACGTCCATCTGGACCTGCTGTCCGGGGCCGGCTTGAACCCGATCCTGCTGGATTACGGGGCCTTTGCCGTGCAGAATGCCTTCGAGGCCAGTTACGAAATGCCGGCCGACGAGATCATAGCCCTGGTCAATATCGGGGCCGATAACACCAACATCAATTTTGTCAAGAACGGCGTGCCCTATTTCACCCGGGACCTCCCCATGGCCAGCAACTCCTGCCTGCAACTGATGCAGAAGAACCTGGGGATCTCCTACGAGCAGGCCTCCGAGTTGATCAAGGGCGAGACGGTGTCCGACGTCAGCCAGGAATCGGCGGCCTCGGTGTTCCAGTCCTTCTCCGACGATTTTGCCTCCTCCATAGAGCGAACCCTCTCCTTCCTGGCCATGTCCGGCGGGGGAGAGAGGATGAGCCGGATATATATGTCGGGCGGCGGGGCCCTGATCCCGTCACTTCAGGATCATCTTAAGGAGAGGTTCGGGATCCCGGTGGAGATCATAAACCCGTTACAAAAGATCAGCTATGATCCGGGCCTGTTCGGAGCCGTAGCCAGCGAAAAGGTTTCCCCCATCTTGACCCTGGCCATCGGCCTGGGGCTTAGGGAGGTAAAATAATGATACAGATTAATTTAATCCGGGATCGCAAGGTAGAGAGAGTGGCCGGTGCCAAACCGGCCGGAGCCGGACGCAGCTTTTCATTACCCAAGCTTCCTTTCAATGTCGGCATCTTGGCCAGCGTTCTGGGGGTGGTCATTGTGCTGGTGGTCATGGTTTTGACCATGATCTCGCAGAAGGCCAAGATAGCCAACCTGGAATCCAAGATCAAGGGTTATAATGAAGAACTTGCAAAGCTGGCCGGTCCCAAGCGGCTGGTGGATGATTATCTTAAAAAGCAGGCCGAGGTGAACACCAAGCTTAACGAAATAGCCTCCATCGACAAAACCCGGTTCTATACCGTCACTTTGTTGGATCAATTGAGCCAGGCCCTGCCGGATTATCTCTGGCTTACCAGCATGAAGGATGACAAGGATTTGATCTCCATGGAAGGAATGACCTTCTCCAACCTTATCGTGGCTGATTTCATGGACCGCCTCAAGGGTTCGGGATATTTTTCAAATGTTGAATTAACCCAAACCACCAAAGCCACCAGCGAGGGGCGCGATCTGGTGAAATTCTCCATCACTTCAAGATACACCGAGAACCCGAGCAAACCCGTCAGCCCTGGGGAAACGACTGGCCAAACAGCCGGAAAGGGGTCAAAATGAGCCTAGATATCAAAGATCCCAAGATACAAATAACCATCGGCTTGATACTCTTCGGGCTGATTCTAGCCGGGTTATTCTTCAAGTTCAGCTATCAGCCTTCTCAAAAAAGAATTCAAGGGCTTTCTGTCGAGGAGGCCAAGCAGCGTCAGGAGCTTGAGCAGGTCCGGGCCGCCGTGGCCAGGCTCCCCGAATTGGAGGAGCAGTACAAGGCCCTGGAGAAAAAATGGGGAAAGGCTCAGGAGTTGCTGCCCACCGATAGCGAAATTCCCAGCCTGCTTAAAAAGATCACCAATGCCGGGATCGAATCAGGGGTAAGGTTCCTGGTTTTCAAGCCGGGGAAACTGGCCTCAGCCACCCAGCTTTCAGCGGCCATCCCGGTCACCATGTCGGTAATCGGCAATTTTGATCAGATAACCACCTTTATGGCCAAGCTGGGTAATTTGTCAAGAATTATAATTTCGTCAAATATAAAAATCAATCCTAATAATGATCCGATACGTACCATTAAAGCCGATTTCACGGCCAATGCTTACGTATTCAAATCAGGAGGAGATCAAGCCAGTGCAAAAGCTAAAACTTCTCGCAAACCCAGGTAGCCTTTTAATTATCGTTTTGGCCCTGGCGTCTGTCGGCTATGCCGCAGACCCTCCAGCGGCTACCGGGACGATAGACCTGAAGGCGGCCGGTGAGGATACTCTTTTTAGAGCCCAGAACTATGTTTATGAACCAGCCGGACGAAGGGATCCTTTTAAATCCCTGGTCCAGAAAAAGGGCGAGGGTTCGGGGGTTACGGATGTCAGCACTCTGGATGTGAGCAACATGACCCTCACCGGCATCATCTGGGGGCCTTCGGGAAGACTGGCTTTGATTAATGACACACAAGGCGTAGGTTATATAATCAAACCCGGGGACCAGGTGATCGGCGGAAAGGTTTTTGCCATAACCGACTCTTCGGTGGTCTTCGAACAGGGCGATCCAGGAAGCACGGTAAAGTTTGTTGTTCCGTTAACTGAAAGTAAAAGCAAAGGGAGCAAAAGAAAATGAGCTATCATAGAAGCAACAAAATGCTGCCGTTGGCCGTTGCGGCTCTGCTGTCAGTATTTTCCCTGGCCAATGCAGCCAAAGTGCTGGATATTGCGGTCAAGAAATCCGAAGGGGTCACCCAGGTGGTGATCACCGGGGACGATATCCTTGATTCCAAGGATTTCACCCTCAGCAATCCCGACCGGCTGGTGGTTGACATCAAGGGAGCCAGCATTGCCTTCGGCAATAAGACCATGACCGTCAACAAGGGCGGCATCACCACCATCAGCACCAGCCAGTTCGACCGGGAGGGAGGGATCGCCAGGATCGTGATAGAGATGGGCATAAAGCCCAACTATCTGCTGATGACCGAAGAGAATGACATCATTGTTGCCCTGACCACCAAAGACACCTCTCCCTTTGCCGAATGGAAGGCTAGCGCCGCTCCATCAGAGATGGCTGCAACGACTGCCCCCCAGACCATGGTGCCGCCCAGCATGCCGGCTCCGCCGCCTCCGATGGTTGAGGAAACACCCGCCGCTCCGGTGGTGCCGGTGACCTCCACGCCGGCTCCCTCAACGCCCACTCTGGTGATGGAAGAACAGCCGGCGGCCCCGGTGGTGCCGATGACTTCTACGCCGTCCGCACCCAGCACCCCTCCTCCGGTTATAGAGGAAGTGCCGGCTGCTCCGATCTACGCGGCAGCGCCCACCCCTCCGGAGAAAATGGCCCTTCCTGCAACGCCGATTCAGCCCAAGGCCGCCTATGTCGAACCGCAAAAGCCAAGATACCGTTCGGCCTCCTCCGGCGGCTTGTCGGGCGGCAGGTCTGTCTCCATGGAATTGGAGAATGCTGACGTTATAACTGTTTTAAGGGCCATGGCCGAATACAGCGGCAAAAACCTGATCGTGGGCAACGATGTCAAGGGTTCGGTCAGCATGAGGCTGCATAACGTTCCCTGGGCCCGGGCCTTTGAGGAGATAGTCAAGGCTGCGGGGTTGGTGGTCGAGGAATCGGGCGGCATCATCAGGGTAATGAGCCCCAAACAGGCTACCGAAAACATGCGAATGAGAGAGCAGGGGCAGGAACTGGTCACTGTGGTATATCCCATAGAGTTTGCGGTAGCAAATGAGATCACCGGGTCCTTAAACAAGATCCTAAGCTCCCGGGGTTCCATCCAGGTTGACAAGCGCACCAATTCTCTGGTGATCAACGAAGTGTCCTTCAAGCAGACCGAGATAGCCGAACTGATCAGATTGTTGGATACTGCCACCCAGCAGGTGGAGATCATGGCCCGGATCGTGGATGTGGATATGGACGTGACCAAGGATCTGGGGATCAACTGGAACGTCTCCAATATCGCCAGCTATGATGCCAATGCCGAGTTGCAGAACGCCAGCGTTCCCCAGCTACTGCCGGCTGGCACCAGGCCATCGATGACAGTGGGGACCATCCGCTCCTTCGCCCAGATATCGGCCACCCTGTCGGTACTGGAGGCCAAGCGCAAAGCCAACACCATCTCCAATCCCCGGATCACCACGGTCAATAATAAAGAGGCCAAGATAGTGGGCGGTAAGAAGATACCGATCTCCCTAAGGGACGAAAGCGGCAACACCGTCACCCAGATGTACACCATCGGCATGGTGCTGACCACCACCCCCCATATCAATTCCTCGGAAAATGTGACCCTGGATGTCAAGACCGAGATCAGCGACCTGGATCCCACGGCCACCATCTTGGGCGGTGTGGTGATACTGACCAACGAGGCCAGCACCCAGATAGTGCTGAACGACGGGGAGACGGCAGTGATCGGCGGATTGTTGCAGACCAAGGCCGGCAAATCCCAGAGCGGCATTCCCATTCTGATGGATATCCCGTTCATCGGCGCCCTGTTCAGATCTACCACCACCTCAACCGCCAAGCGTGAGATCCTGATATTCCTGACGCCCCATATTATAAAATCAAAATAACAGCCCAGAGCCTAAAAAAGAATCGTCCCGAACTGCTTCGGGACGATTCTTTTATGAAATATAGATATGTTTATTCGGGCTGCTTTTTATTTACGGTCTTGGCCAAACGCGATTTCTGGCGGGCGGCGGTTCTTTTATGGATGGTGCCTTTCTTGGCGGCCAGATCTATCTCTGAATAGGCCGTTGACAGCAATTCGGGGGTTTTTCCCTCAACCTTGAATTTCTTGACCACCTTGCGCATCTTGGATTTTACGGCCGAGTTGCTTTTTCTGCGGGCCAAAGCCTGGCGGGCTCTTTTTGTAACCGAACTTTTTTTCTTCTTAACCACCTTTTTGATCTCTGCCACTTTAATTCCTCCAAATTTTATATGTTGTTGATAATTTTATGCTTTACAAACATATAAAAATATCATATCATTCATATAAAAGTCAAGCATTATATTTAAAATACAACCGGAAGCGAAAATTAAAGGACATGCTTAATGGATAGAAATGAAGCCAAAAGGGTGATTGAGGCCCTGCTATTCGCCACCGATACGCCGATAGCTCCGTCAAAATTAAAGTCCCTGCTGGGGGAGTTGGACCAAAAAATACTTCGGCAGCTGATGACCGAGCTTAAGGTTGAATACGAGCGCGACGGCCATAGCTTTTCCCTGGTGGAGGTGGCCGGCGGATTTCAGATATATACCCGCCCGGAATACGCCAAATGGGTTCAGGAACTTTTCCGGGGCAAAAGGGCCTCCCGGCTGACGGCGGCGGCTCTGGAGACGCTGGCCATCATAGCCTACAAACAACCCATTATCAGGGGGGATATAGAGGCTATCCGCGGGGTCAATGTCGACGGGGTGATGTCCACCCTGGCCGAGCGCAATTTGGTGGCGGTGGTGGGCCGTGACGAGCGTCCCGGGAAGCCGATATTGTACGGCACCACCCCGGAGTTCCTGCGGTATTTCGGCCTGGCCACCCTCTCGGACCTGCCAAAAATAGAGGAATTGGAAGAATATCTGAAGGAAAAAGAAGAGGAGCGGGAAAAGATAGATCAGGAGATAGACGCCGAACTGAGGAAGGACCAGATCCCGAACCACGGGGTGCAGGAGGAAGTGGCCTTCGATAAGACGGAAGGGGGTCAGGAGCCGGTGCCGGATGAACCCATCCAGCAGGATACTATTCCCGGCCCGGCCGACCCCGTTGAATAGCTGCCCAAGGGGGCTAGATCACCAGTTAGGTCCGTTTGTCGAGGATAGCCAGTTTCTTTAGTTTTGACGGGGAGCCCTCTTCCACGGCGCAGTCCAAATCATGAATGCGGAATTTTTCCCCGGGCAGGGGTATCCGTTGCAGTTTTTCCAGAATATATCCCGCTAGCGTATGGGCCTGGCTTTCCATGTTTAGTTTGAACAACTCCTGAAATTTGTCCAAAGGGATACCGGCGTCCACCAGGTAATGGCCATTCTCCATCAGCCGGTATTGTCGGAGCTCCACATTATACTCGTCATAAAGCTCCCCGACTATTTGTTCCACCAGGTCCTCGGTGGTTATCATCCCCGACGGGATGCCGTACTCATCTATGGTGATGGCGATCGAGATATTGCGTTTTTGGAATTCCGACAGGGCCTGGGCCACTTTCATAGTCTGGGGAAAATAATTGGGCAGACGAATGAATTCCACGGCCCTTATATTTTTGGCCGAACGATGCCAGAAACGCAACAACTCTTTTACGTGTATGATCCCGATGATATTATCCTGATCGGTGTCATATACCGGAAGGCGCGAGAAACCCCATTGTAAAAACGCGTCCACGATCTGGCCCATGGTGGCCGAGGCTTCCAGGCACACCATCTGCGATTTTGGTATCATGATAGAGGATATCGGGGTATCGGCCAGGTTCAGTATCCTCCGCATCATGGACCCCTCCTCCTTGGAGAGGACCTGATGCTGCATGGCGCGGGTCAGCAGGGCCTGCAGTTGATGGTGGGACAGCTCCGGCTGGCGCTTGAAATATTTATGTATGATCTTTAGAATATCAGACATCTTGGTCCAGGGAGGTTAGTATTTTCAGCCCCTGAGGCGAGACCATGCCCCCCGAAACTATTAATTTTATGGCTTCCTCCACGGTAAGGCTTACCCGGAACAGCCGCTTCAGGGGAACGACCATCACCCGGCCTCCGGTGGGATTGGGGGTGTTGGGCAGGTAAACCGAGTAACCCTTTTGATCCTGCTGCATATCCCACAGGACCTCCGAGGTGAGAAAGCCCAAGGCATAGGTGCCGGGGCGGGGGTACTCCACCGCCACCACTTCACGGAAGGCATATTTGTTGGTGAAGAAATTATCGGTGAACTGCCGGGTGGTGCCGTAGATTATTCTGACCAGGGGGATCCTGGTCAGAATATTCTCCCAGAACCTCAATAGGCGCCTTCCCAGCAGGTGCGAGGCCAGCAGGCCCACCAGGTAGATCAGGCCGACCAATAAAATAAAACCGATGCCCCAGCGGGCGATCTGGGGAAGGGTCTGGAGATAGGGGATGTAGATCAGCAGTTCGCCGAACAACCGCCCGCTCCATTTGAACAGCTGCCAGCAGAGATAGGCGGTCAGCCCCACCGGCAGTATGGCCACCAGGCCGGCCAGGAAGTTGTTCTTGAAACGGCCCTGGGCCGTTTTGGGCGGTGATAAAATATCCATATCTCAAAAATATCATAAAAAATCAATAAGGTCAAGAAATATTATGCGTCTTTATCTGCGGTTGTTGAGCTACCTGGGGCCCTACAAAAAACAGTTCGCCCTGTCCATTGTCTGCATGATGTTCCTGGCCCTGTTCTCGGGGGCTTCGCTGGGGGTGATCGCCCCGTTCATGAAGGTGCTGTTCCTCCAGCCGGAGCAGGCCGCCCAGCAGACGGCAAAGATAGGCTTTCCCTCGGGCTTTAGCGGTTCATTGGAGCAGATCAAGAACTGGTTCCTGTGGTGGCTGACCAGCGGGGGCCGGATCTCCGGGATAGCCAAGCTGTGCTGGATAATACTGGCGGTGTTCTTTGTCAAGAACCTGTTCAACTACCTGCAGCGCCTGCTGACGGTGCATATCGAGCAGCACATCACCATGGACATCCGCAACCAGATGTACGGCCACCTCCAGCAGCTGTCGCTGGGCTATTTCCAGCGCAACAAGGTGGGGCAGGTGGTCTCCCGGCTGACCAACGACGTCAACATGGTGCGGGGAGCCATCACCGAGGGGTCGCTGTCCATCGTCAGGCAGTCTCTCCAGGTGCTGGTCTATCTGGCCATCGTGATTATCGCGGCCTGGAAACTGTCGCTGATCGCCATGCTGGTGCTGCCCGGCTGCCTGCTGCTGATCACCCTCATCGGACGGCGCCTGAGGAAAAGGGGCCGGCAGCTGCAGGAGAGGATAGCCGACCTGACCGCGGTGGTGACCGAGACCATCGCCGGGATCCGCCTGGTGAAGACCTTTGCCGCCGAGGAATACGAGAAGCAGAAATTCACCAGATACAACCGGGATTATTACCGGACTATCTTCCGTTTCGAGACCATGTCCGCCCTGTCCTCTCCCCTGACCGAATATCTGGGGGCGGCGGTGGGGGTGCTGATCATCTGGGTGGCCAAGGATTACATCGCCGGAGCCGACGCCCTCAGTCCCGAAAGGTTCTTCGTGTTCCTGGCGGCGGCCTTCTCCATGATCCAGCCGCTCAACGGGCTGGCCAGCGTCAACTCCACGGTGCAGCAGGGCCTGGCGGCCTCGGAGAGGATCTTCGGCCTGCTGGACCAGGCCCCGGAGGTCATCGATCAGCCCGGAGCCGCCGTGGTGGATGAATTCCGCCAATCCATAAAATTCAGGCAGATGGATTTTGCCTACAGCCCCCATCCGGCCATCGCCCCGGAAACAGCCGGGCAGTCCCCGGAGCTGGTCCTCAGGGGCATCGACCTGGAGATCATGCGGGGGGAGATGCTGGCCCTGGTGGGGCCGTCGGGGGCCGGCAAATCCACCCTGGTGGATCTGATCCCGCGGTTCTACGATCCGGTCAAAGGGGCGATCTACCTGGATGGAAAGAATCTGCGGGAGCTGGACTCGAAATCGCTGCGCCAGCTGATGGGCATCGTGGGCCAGGAGACCATTCTGTTCCACGACACCATATTCAACAATATCGCCTACGGCAAGCGGGATGCCACCCAGCAGCAGGTGGAGGAGGCCGCCAAGGCCGCCAACGCCCATGAATTTGTATCCCAGATGCCGGAGGGCTACCAGACCGTCATCGGGGAGCGGGGGGTCAGGCTCTCGGGCGGGGAACGCCAGCGGATATCCATCGCCCGGGCCATCCTGAAGAACCCGCCCATCCTGATATTCGACGAGGCCACCTCGGCCCTGGACGCCCATTCGGAGGTGCTGGTGCAGCAGGCCATCGACCGTCTGATGTCCAACCGCACCGCCATAGTGATAGCCCACCGGCTGTCCACCGTCCAGCGGGCCGACCGGATAGTGGTGCTGGACCAGGGGCGGATCATGGAGATGGGGAAACACCAGAAATTGCTGGAAAAACGGGGCCTGTACTGGAAACTTTACAATATCCAATTCAACAAATAGGAGGCCAGCCAATAGCGATATGAGGCTGCCGGCAGTGGAGAAATATTTTAAGGCCGCCCTGCTTAAGGCCCTGGGGCTGCTGCTGCCTGACCGGCGTCACCAAGCCCGGGAGGTGGACCTTTCCCTGATCAGGCGGGTGATAGTGATCCGCCAGCATGACCAGCTGGGGGACCTGCTGCTTTCCACCCCGGCCTTCCGGGCCCTCCGGCAGGCCCTGCCCCAGGCCCAGATCACCGTGGTGGCCCGGCAGTACACCTATCGGGTGCTGGAGCACAATCCCGACATCGATCGGATCCTGGTCTTTCCGGAAAAATTATATCAGGCCACCCCGGCCAAGCTGTGGAGGCTGTGGCAGGGCCTGAGGCAGGGTTGCGACCTGGCGGTGGTGCTCAACACCATCTCCCATTCTCTGTCCAGCGATATTTTGGCCCGTCTTACCGGGGCCAGATATATTTTGGGCTCGGCCGAAAACCCCTTCCCGGGGGCCCGGCCAAATTTGTTTTACAACCTGCTGGCTCCCGGCTTTGGGGAGCGGGTTCACGAGACCCGCCGCAACCTGAGGATCCTGGAATACCTGAACATCAGAACCAAAGATATGGGAGAGAGCTGTGCCCTATCGCCCCAGGAGGAGGAACAGGGCCGGGACATCCTTTACAAGAATCACATCATGCCGGAGCGGACGGTGGGCATCCATCTGGGGGCCTATAATGTCTGCAACCGCTGGCCTTATCAGAACTACGCCGCCCTGGCCGACTGGCTGGTCAAGGATTTCGGGTTTCAGGTGGCGGTCTTCTGGGGGCCGGGGGAGGATGAGCTGGGGGAGAGGTTCCTGGGGCTGGTGAAGGGCGATGTCAAGGTACTGTCCGGGCTGGACATCCGCCAGCTGGCCTCGGTGATGAAACCGCTGAGGCTGATGGTCTGCAACGACACCGGGGTGATGCACCTTTCCGCGGCGCTGGGCACCCCCACCTTCGCCATCTTCGGGCGCAGCGAGCCGGAGTTCTGGCGGCCCTTGAACAGGAATTTCTACGGGGTCCGGGGGCTGGACAAAACCTGCGCTTCGGCCGAGCTGGAGGTGGTCCAGTCGGGCATAAAAAGGATGCTGTCCCGCAGGGATCTCTTCTAAATTGAACAGATACAAACGAAAAGGGCCGGAAAACCGGCCCTTTTGTCATTTCAGCATTACCATTCTCTTCAAGTCAACCGTCCCCTCCTTAACCGAGAGCCGGTAAAAATATATTCCCGGCGGGAGCAGCCTGCCTGCCTGATCGGTGCCGTTCCATTCCACTCTGTGACTGCCCGAAGCGTTTTCATTCAGATCAATGGTCCTGACAGCCTGCCCCAGCAGGTTGAAGATCTCGATCCGGGCCCGGCCCGGCGAAGCCAGGGAATAACTTATGGCGGTCTTATCCTTAAAGGGGTTAGGGTTGTTCTGGTACAATCTGTTTCTACCGGCCATGGTAAGCGGAGGCTCGCCCTCTGCTCCCAAGGCCGGGAAATAGGCCCGGCGGATAAGGGTGCTGTCCAGGACGTAGGGATTGACCTTGCCCTGCTGGTAGGCGGCGATCTTCTTGGTGCGAGCTATCTCCCGGGCATCGGCCGGATCGCTGACATGCCAGGCATACAAAATATCCCGCTGGCCGGTCCACCAGGAATCACTGGTGTCGCCCAGCTGCCAGAAGGTCAGGATGTAATACATAGCCCGGGCGGTGTTGCCCTTCTGAATTTCCCGGGTCTCAAACCTGACATTGGTTAAAAGCTCCGCATACTGATCAATAACAGAAGATGGAATGGTCGTGGTAATTACATTATTGCGATACCATTTATTTGTCTGGTTATCAGGAATATCTCCAAAAGGAAGAGTTCCCCGGTCCCCGTTCACCTGGACCTCGGTGGGAAACAGGTGGTGCAGGTCGGAGACGGCGGTGCTGGACGACAGCATACTTTGGGGCCAGGTATGCTCGCAGTTGATGTCATGATCATAGGCCCAGGTGCTGGGATCCTGGCCGGGATCCATATATATCTTATATCCGCTGTAGACGCACTCCAGGCTGTCGTTTAGCTTATCTATCTCCCCATACATAACATCCCTACCAGCATCGTAGCCCAGATTGGCGGTGGATTTATATGACGAGATCAACGAATTCCGCAGGGTGGCGCCGGTCTGCCCGGGGAAAATGGTGGAGTCCGGCGGGACGGTCCCGGCGGAAACAGATCCGGCCGAAAATAGTTGCGCCGAAATCAGCAACAGGGAGATCTTAAAATATTTCATGTCCATTCCTTTGATCATCAACCCAATTATCCCCCCGGAACGTCAAAAAGTCAAGCCCTTTGCAATCGCCGGGTATTTTATGGTAAACTTAAGGCCATGATCCAGCTTTCCAACATAAACGTGTCCTTTGGCGACAAGGCCCTGTTCAAGAACCTGGGATGGAATATCGGCCTTAACGAGAGGATCGCCCTGGTCGGCCCCAACGGGGCCGGCAAGACCACCCTGTTCAAGGTGGCCCTGGGGCTGATGGTTCCCACCCAGGGGCAGCGGTCCTGTTCCAACGGCATGCGCACCGGATATCTGCCCCAGGAGGAAGTGGTGCTGGCCGGCCGGTCCGTTCTGGAGGAGGCGATGTCGGTCTTTGCCGACCAGCGTTCCATCCAGGAGGAGATAGACCAGCTCTCCAGTCTGATGTCCACCATGGATCAGGATGATCCCGAACTGGCCCCGGTGGTGGAACGCTACGGCGAACTGCATCATATGTTCGAAGGCTTCGACGGCTACCTGCTGGAGACCCGGGCCCGATCGGTGCTGCAGGGGCTGGGGTTCTCCCCGGCCGACCTGGATCAGCCGGTGGAGAATTTCTCCGGCGGCTGGCAGATGCGCCTGGCCCTGGCCAAGCTTTTATTGGAGGAGCCCTCCTACCTGTTCCTGGACGAGCCCACCAACCATCTGGACATCGAGTCCATGGACTTCCTGGAGGGCTATTTGAAAGGCTTCAGGGGCTCGATGGTGGTGATCTCGCACGACCGCTATTTCATCGACCGGACCATAAAAAAGATATACGAGCTGGACCTGGGGCGCTTTTCGCTCTATCACACCAATTATTCCGGCTACCTGGAGGAAAAGGAGAAGCGCCGGGAACTGCTGGTCAAGCAGAAGGAGGAGCAGGCCAAGGAGATCGAGCATATCCGGGAGTTCATCGCCCGCTGGAGGGGCAACTTCATCAAGCGGGCCATGGTCCACAGCCGGGAGAAGATGCTGGAGCGCCTGCTGGCGGAGCGGATAGAGATACCCCAGAGCCGGCGCAGCTTCCGGCTGGGGCTGCCGGAGGCGCCACACTGCGGGCGGCGGATGCTGGAGCTGTCCCACGTCACCAAAGGCTACGGCGACAAGGTGGTGCTCAAGGACATCGATTTCCTGGTGGAGAAGGGCCACAAGATAGGCCTGTTGGGGGTCAACGGGGCGGGCAAGACCACCCTGCTGAAGATGATGGCCGGGGTGGAGGAGGTGACCTCCGGGGAGAAGACGCTTTATCCCAACGTCAGCCTGGCTTATTTCGCCCAGCACACCGCCGAGATGCTGGACCCCGCCAAGACGGTGATGGAGCAGGTGGAGTCGGTGATCCCCACCGAGACCCCCGGCCGGGTGCGGACCATCCTGGGCGCATTTCTGTTTTCCGGGGATGATGTCTTCAAGCCGGTCAAAGTGCTGTCCGGCGGGGAGAAGTCCCGGCTGGCCCTGTGCTGCACTTTGCTGCTGCCGGCCAATCTGCTGATCATGGACGAGCCCACCAATCATCTGGACCTCAAGGGCAAGGAGGTACTGGAGCAGGCCTTAAAAGAGTTCAAGGGGACGGTGGTGCTGGTGACCCACGACCGCTATATCATCGACCAGGTGGTGGACACCATCGTCGAGGTGGCCGACCAGGCGCTAAAGATCTATCCCGGCAACTATTCCGAATATCTGTATAAAAAGGAGCTGGACCGCCAGTCCTCCCAGGCAGCCAGCAATGCCCCCAGATCCGAACCGGCCAGCGAGGAAAAGTCGGACTGGGAGGAGGCCAAACGGCGCAAGGCCCGGGAGGCGGCCGAGGAGCGCAAGCGGCTAAGGCTGATCTCCGAGCTGGAGCACCGCATCGCAACACTGGAGGCCCGGCAGAGGCAGTTGGAGTCGCCCTCCGGCGGCCTGGCCGATCCCGAGGTCTACCGGAACGGCGATCGGATGAAGGGGCTGATGAACCAGTTCGACTCCAACAAGCAGGAGCTGCAGCGGCTGCTGGACCGCTGGGAACATTATCATGCGAAAGGCGAATAGATGAAGAATTCCATCACTGTTATCATCAACGCCGATATATACACCATGAAGGGGCGGCAGAGGGCCAAAGCCCTGGCCTGCGATGCCGGGGGCGGAACGATCCTGGATGTGGGCGGGAACAGCCAGATACTGGGCAGATACAAGGCCCTGAAGCCCGAGGTCATCGACCTGAAGGGGAAGGTGGTCCTGCCGGGCTTCACCGACTGCCACACCCATTTCTGCAATTACTGCCTGCTGGCCTCCCGGCCGGACCTGGACGGCATCCGGTTCATCAAGGAATGCCTGCAGGCGGTGGCCAGGTATGTCACCGGGAAAGCGCCCGGCCAGTGGGTCTTGGGCGGGGGCTGGAACAAGAACCTCTGGAGCGACGGCCGTCTGCCGGCAGCCCAGGACCTGGACACGGTGTCCATCAACAATCCGGTGATGCTGTGGAGCAAGGACTGGCACACCATCTGGCTGAACTCGGCGGCCATGGTGGCGCTGGACATCCACTCCCAGACCCCGGAGGTCCCCGGCGGAACAATCGAGCGCGACGCCAGGGGCAGGCCCAGCGGCATCCTGCGGGAGGAAGCGGCCAATCACTACTATCGCCTGGCTCCCAAGGCATCGATCGAGGAATATTCCCAGGCCGTGATCCAGGGCCAGAAGAGATTCGCCCAAATGGGCCTGAGCGGGTTCCATACCATGGAGGGGGTGGAGGAATTCAATGTTCTGCAGTCTTTGTCGATCCAGAACAAATTATTCTTAAGAGGAACGCTTTACCATAACATCAAGGCCCTGGACGGGCTGGCCTCGGCCGGGATAAAAAGCGGTTTCGGCGGTCGGAATTTGAAGATCGGAGGGGTAAAACTCTTTGTCGACGGGTCGCTGGGCTCCCAGACGGCATTGATGCTGGAGCCATACCGCAACAGCGCCTCATTGGGCATGAACACCATGCCGCCCGGGGAACTGCTGGCCCTGATAAGCCGGGCCTCGCAGAACGGCCTGGCCTGCGCCATTCATGCCATCGGCGATGCCGCCAACCGCCTGGCGCTGGATACTTTTCAGAAGGCCAAGGATCTCAATAAAGATCTGCGGCACCGGATAGAGCACTGCCAACTGGTCCATCCCGAAGATATTGCCAGGTTCAAGGAGCTGGGCATCATCGCCTCGGTGCAGCCCATCCATTGCCCGTCCGACCTGGACATCATCGAAAAATACTGGGGAGAGCGGGGGGCCTATGCTTACCCGTTCGGCGATCTGTCCAGGAAAAAGGCCAGGGTGGTCTTCGGCTCGGATTGTCCCATCGAAACGCCGGATCCGTTCCGGGCCATTCAGGCGGCCGTCGCCCGGCAGAGGATCCCGCCGGACCGTCCGCCGTTCCATCCGGAGCAGAAGATGTCGGTCTGGAACTGCATCAAGGCCTATACTGCCGATGCCGCCTATGCCTCGGGGGATGAGGGCTGGAAGGGGACTTTGGAGCCCGGCAAGGCGGCGGACTTTATCTGCCTTTCGGAGGATATTTTCCAGGCAAACCCGGAGGAGATACATAAGATAAAGGTGGAGAGGACATTCATCGGCGGGAGAGAGATTTAAAATATTAATTATTGGGGGTTATATGAGAAATACAATAATATTCGTAATCATCGCAACAATATTTTATTCGTGCGATAAAATAGAAGAAAATAATAATACAAAAGTGGATATTAAAAGGAATACGCAAACTATACAAGATTCAACAATATATTGTGCTTTAAAATACAATCTTGAAATTTTTACAATGGCACACAGTACATCAAATAATATTGATTCTATTATAAAGTATTATGAATTAAATGAAAATAATAAAATTGAAAGCAAAGCAAAGTCATTTCCGGAAACGCAAGAAGATGAACATCTTTTAAATACATTCATTGGTATAATTATGAAAGGGAAATTAAATGTTACATATATAATAAAAATGACGCTGATTAATAAAAACAATGCTGAACTAGGGGAGGTGTTTATTGATGTTCTTGCAAAACATTGGCAAAACCCAGAGAAAGATTTCATTAAGGCCGTTATCAGCTTGCCAGATTCAGAGTGTGCAAGAATTATTTATAGCACAATTCCGGAAGAGCCAAAAGAAGTAAAAGAAATTATAAAAAAGGTAGATAAATTATCGGAAATAAAAAATCTAAAAGGCTATGATTTATTAAAGAAAATATTAATTGAATTAGCTAATAGATAATATATTACCCCGGCGACGGCTGATCCGCAGCATCCTTGGCCACGGCCTGCAATTCCTTCCTGCATTTTATATTCACTTTGCTCATCAACGCCAATCAGCACTTTATGTGGGTGTCGCATTAGCTCTGCTGCTGAATAAAGAAGGCCGTTAGGAATTTGGCATTGTCTGAGCAAAGCGAGTTTGTCAAATTTAGGCCTTCGGTCTTAAGGCTTCCGGGCAGAGGTATAGCGACAGGTTCTCTTTGCCACTTTCTCTTCAAAGAGAAAGTGGGGAACCATGGACCCTCTTACTTTTCTGCAGGCCAGAAAAGTAACAAAAGAACCTTGTCCGCCCGGCAATTTCCGGCAGGAATGATACTCACGGACTAAATTCCTTGACCGGGGCGGGGAGATAAGCTCTGCAATGAATTTTTCACGCCCGTTTTGCTGGGGCAAAATTGCCGAAGGCGGGGAACCGAGTACCTAGGTCGCATCAGCTCTGCTGCTGACGAGCTTTTGACCTCATCCTTCCCTCTCCTAATGCTTTATGAGAGGGGTAGGGGAGAGGTGCGGGACAAAAAAGAAAAAGAACAGCATAATTCCCCAAAACGTGCCTTACTTTCTCTTGTGACCAAGAGAAAGTAACAAAGAGAAGTCTTGCCCGCCCGACAATTTCCGGCAGGAATGATATCCCCGGGCTAAATTCCTTGACCAGGGCTGGGTGCTATGCTCTGCAATGAATTTTCACGCCCGCTCCCGCCATAGCAAAATTGCCGAAGGCGGGGGAACGGGTAATGTCCGGTCGCATTAGCTCTGCTGCTGAATAAAGAAGGCACTTAGGAATTTGGCATTGTTTGAGCGAAGCGAGTTTGTCAAATTTAGGCCGACGTCATAGGACTGCCAAGCAGAGGTTTAGCGACGAGCTGTTGACCTCACCCTTCCCTCTCCTAATGCTTTAGGAGAGGGGCAGGGGAGAGGTGTTATAAGAGAAAGCGGAGGCTGGTTTTGAAAGAAAATAACAAAGGGACGATCAAATGATCGTCCCTTAAATATTCCTGGCGCCCGCTCAAGGCGGACTACTGCCCAGCGAGAAGTCAAACTGGTGGGCCCTCGGGGATTCGAACCCTGAACCAACGGATTATGAGTCCGCTGCTCTAACCGTTGAGCTAAGGGCCCACAAAGTGCGGTAATGATAACATATCGATAGAGGGTTAGTCAATATCTTTAATGCCCGCAATGCGGCAGATCCTGGCTTGACATGCCGCGCCGGGGTTGTTATAATCATATGAAATTTAATGAATAACATTGATATCCAGATATGAAAAAGAACATTTTAATTTCGGCTTTCCTTGCCGGGCTTGTCTCCCTGGCCCTGGCCGGCTCATTCGGGAAACAGCCCAAACCAGCCATCCAGAAAGGCCCCTACCTGTCCTGGGACGACGATCTCCGGACCACCATGACCGTCAGCTGGGAGACCAATACTCCTGTTCCCGGGAAACTGGCCTACGGACCCCGGGGTAAAATGAACTACATCCTGCGGGACGACCAAGCCGGGACCCTGCACCACTTGAGGATAAAAGATCTCAAGCCCGACACCCGCTACTATTACCAGTTGCTGAACCTGTCGGCCCCGGTCTGCAGTTTTAAGACCGCACCCCGGGAGATGCGGGATTTCAAATTCGTCATCTACGGCGACACCCGGACCTTTCCGGAGCAGCACAAAAAGGTGATCGCGGCCATAACCCAATACAACCCGGAGTTCCTGATCCACACCGGGGATTACATCCAGGACGGGCGGGTATGGGGCATGTGGCAGGAGTTCTTCGACGCCAGCCGGCCGTTCTCCTCCTTTATCCCTCTGATGACGGTGATCGGCAACCACGAACGGACCTGCGACAACTATGTGAAGCTGTTCGCCCTGCCCGGCAATGAAAGGTGGTATGCCTTCGATTATCTGAATGTTCACTTCATCATATTGAACAACGAAGAAAACTACCAGAAAGATTCCCAGCAATACCGGTGGTTCGAGGCCGAGATAAAACGATCCCGGCCGCTCTATAAATGGCTGTTCGTCCTCCAGCACCGCCAGACCTACTCCTCTGGCAAGCGGGGCAGCGACCAGGATATCCTGGAGAACCTGGAGCCGCTGTTCAGGAAATACCGGCCGGATGTGGTGTTCTGCGGGCACGAGCATTTTTACGAAAGGCAGCGGCGGGGCGGCGTCAACTATATCATCACCGGCGGGGGCGGGGCCCCGCTGTACGACGTCAATCCAGGGGATTCCACCTTCCATGCCGAATCCAGCCTGCACTACTGCCAGGTCGAGGTCAGCGACAGCGCCGCCAAGGTGCGGATGGTCCGGGTGGACGGCAGTTCGCCGGACAGTTTGGTGCTGAAGGCCAGATAGTGAAACAGGGTATTGCAAATGACTCAAGAAAAACCTGATTCCCAGGTAAATAGAATCGGACTGATAGCTGAATTTTGCTCAAATGCCAGCCGCGGTCAAGTATTTGTCTATTGATAGGGGCTTGTTAATGTCGAAAAATATCGCTGTTCAAATCTGAAACGGAGAATTTGATGAGAACATTTATTTCAATTATACTCTTATCGGCAGGGCTGCTTATCACGGCCACCTCTGCCGCCGGGGTGCTTAACTTCAAGCTAAAACCGCTGGAGGGGAAAAAGAAGGTCGAGCTGGCCAGGGTGCTGGAAACCGGCCCGGCCCTGATAGCCTTCTGGGCCACCTGGTGTCACCCCTGCCAGGAGGAGCTGATCCACATCCAAAAGCTTTACCAGATGTACGCCGACAGCGGGATGTCATTCTACGCCGTCTCCATCGACGACGCCAAGACCGCCGGCAGGGTCAAGGCGGTGGCCAAAGGGAAGCGGTTCACCCTGCCGATACTGCTGGACCCCGAGCAGGAGGCGATGAGGTCCTTCAGCCTGATCAACGTTCCCGGGGTCTATATCCTGGGCCGGGACGGGAAGCTGCTTTATCAGCATACCGGCTATAAGCCGGGAGACGAGGCGGCCTTGGAGGAGAACGTCAGGACGATCCTCAAACTCGCTCCGGGACCGACCGCTCCGGCCGCCGGTGATTCGACAGCCTGCGGGGTGGATTCTTCCTGCTGCCCGGTCAAGGAGGAAAAATGAGATTTAAAAAGGCCCTGGCGACGGTGGTGCTGCCCATCTGCTTGGCGTTGTCCCTGACCAGTTGCGGCAAGAAACTTCCCACCGCGGTGATTTCAGACCAGGGGTATCCCCGCACAGTGCTGGTGGAGCTATTCACCTCCGAATTCTGCACCAACTGCCCGACGGCCGATCGGGCCGCCGAACGCCTGGCCGCCGAGATGGGTGATTCCCTATGTCTGGTCGAAATGCATCCCAATAATTTCCTGTCGCTGGGTGACAGCCTGGGGACTGCGGCGGCCGACACCCTGGCCGGTGACTACCAATCCGGCCTATCGGTGACAGGACTTCCCTTCTTCTCCTGCGACGGGCTGGAGAATATGCTGGGAACCTCGGTCGACGACGAGGCCACCTATCAAAGCTACCGCCAGCTGGCGGATATCCGCAAGATCATCAAAAGCCCATTGAAACTGAACCTCGCCGCCCAGCTGGACCAGGATGCCATAATCTACTCCGCCCAGATAACCGCCGGCGGTTCTGTGCCGCAAAACGGCGATCTGGGGCTGGTCCTGCTGGTGGTGGAGGATTCGGTCAGCGCCTACGGCAAGGTGTTCCGTTATGTGGCGCGTTCGCTGGCCCCCAATACTGAAGGCGACCGGCTAGATATTCTGCCGGCATCGACAGTTTCCCGAGCGGGCAGCATCATAAAGAATTCCGGGTGGCTGCCCTGGCGGCTGTCCCTTATTGCTTACGTACGCAACAATGACACCAGGGAGATCGTCCAGGCGGCCAGGGTCCGCATCTATGCCGCCACCACCGCCCCGGCAGCGCCCGCCTTGAATCTGCCGGTTGATGATGCGGTAAATCTGGCCCTGAGCCCGACCCTGAGCTGGCTGGCCAGCAGCGGCGCGGCCAGCTACACCCTGCAGTACGACACCGACAGCCTGTTCGGCGGGGCGGTATCCCAGAGCGGACTGACCGGGACCAGCCTGCAGATAAAAGGCCTCGGTAACGCCACCACCTATTACTGGCGGGTAAACGCCAGCAACAATGCCGGAGTATCCGGGTGGTCGGCGATCCGTTGCTTTACCACCACCGCCACTGCTTTGCCGGTTAAGCCGGTTCTGAATGCGCCGGCGAACGGCGACACCGGCGTCAGCAAAAGTCCCACTTTGATCTGGACTGCCAGCAGCGGGGCTTCAAACTACGGACTGCAGGTGGCTACCAACAATTCTTTCCATCCCGCCAGCATGATCTATTCCCAATCAGGACTGACCGGCACCGGCCAGTCGATCCTGGGGCTTGATCCCGGGATCGACTATTACTGGCGGGTCAATGCCTCCAATATCGCCGGGACATCAGCCTGGTCGGAGACCTGGTCCTTCACCACCACTACCAATCCGGCCCCCGAACCTCCGGTCTTGGTCTGGCCGGCCAACGGCGAGCTGAACTCCGGCACCAGTCCGGCGCTAAGCTGGAGTTCCAGCTACGGGGCCTACAGCTATGCCCTGCAGGTCTCGCCCAGCAGCGACTTTCGGAGCCTGGTATACTATCAAAGCGGATTGCCCGATACCAGCCGCTCCGTTGCCGGCCTTGACTCCCTGACCACCTATCACTGGAGAGCCAACGCCTCCAACGTTTACGGAGCCTCCGGCTGGTCCGATGCCTGGACCTTCACCGATGCCAGGGGGTACGGCTTCTCCCGGCTGATCTCGCCGGACTCGGCCACCAGGCTGCCGGACACCATCATCAGCTACAGCCTGTCCGACCCGGAAACCCCGGAGCTGGGGTTCCATATCTATCTTGCCAATCTCTCTTCCAAGATGAACATCTATGCCCAGGCCCCCACTTCGCTGAACTCCGATCCCCTTTTGTTCTGGGGATTCCTATGCACCGAAACCGGCTGCCAGGGGCCCAACGGGATCGCCACTGCAGTATTCAATGCCGGGACCACCCAGCACTGGACGGTGCATTTTAACTTCAACACCTTGCCGCCTCCGGAAGGACTGCATTCCTTGATATTAAAGTTATGGGCCGCCGACAATCCGTCGCATATCATGACCCGTCGGCTGTATCTGGAGGTGCTGCCGTGAGATATTTTGTTTTAACTGTTTGTCTTATGGCCTTGGCCGGCGAAGCCGCGGCCTGGGACCTTTCCGGCGGCAACCAGGCGGCCATCTGGGTCTCCCAGGCCGATACCGACAGCCTCTACAATGTGCTGCATTACCGGGAAGGGTGCGACCTGCGGCTGTCCGGCGATCTCAAGGATCACATCAAGCTTGACGCCGGGCTGAAGTTTTTATACGACCAGGAGCGCTGGGACGACCAGCCGGTGTTCTCCGGGATCTCCCGGCGGTATCTTCAGCTGAAGACCGAAAATCTATCGGCCAGGGCCGGGACCTATTACGCCACTTTGGGGCGGGGCCTGGTGCTGAACTGCGTCAACCAGCAGGCGGCCAAGGTCGACCGGTATCTGGACGGCGGCCTGGCCTCGGCTTCCTGGGAAGACCTGGGCGATGCCCGGCTGCTGTTCGGCCGGATCATGGAAAACACCGTGGAGCTGGACACGGCCAAGACCTATTTCGGGACCGAGATAAAGCTGACCAGGTTATCTTCAGCAACAGTAGGATTGGCCTATCTGAGGTCAAATGCTGCCGGGCCGGCTTTGGACCCTTCCTTCGGCAAGCCGGCCGACGAGCAATACAGCGGAAGCCTGGGCGGAACGCTCGGCCCGGTGGACCTTTACGGGGAGTACGCCGGCCGGCGCACCTACGGGCGGCTGTCCCCTTCGGCCGGCTGGGTGGGGATAGAGGATGTCAACGGCCACGCCTTTTACGGCAGCCTGACGGCCGCCTATGCCGGGCTGGGAGCAATGATGGATTTTAAAAAATATCGGGACTTCGACGCCGCCATAAATGCGCCGCCGCCCTGCAACCGGGAGGGCCGGCTATTGAACAACGGGCAGGACGAGTATGGCTTTCAAACCGACCTGACGGCCACCCCCTGGGCTTGGCTGGAATTGCACGGTAATGCATCCTGGGCAAGGACCAGGGACCAGAGGGAGGATATAATGTCAATTGAAGGCCTGTCGTATTCCGGCAGCCAAAAATGGCAGGATGTTTTTGTGGAGGGCCGGTGGGAGGTCCGGGAGAACCTTCTCCTCAATGCCGAGGGACGGCTGAGACGGGAGGACAACCTGCAGCCCGATATCATCAGAAAAAAATATATGGGGGCCTCGGCCGGGATGGTATGGAAATACCATGGCTTCCGTACCCTGTCGGTCAAAGCCGGAGGCAACCGCTACAGGAATATCTATGATATGAGAAGGCTTTATTATGACGAGGTCCTGGCCGAGCTGGGCTGGGTTCCTTTTGCCTGGCTGAATGTCTTTGCCAATGCCGATCTGGCCGACAAGCCCGTTGCCGAGTACGACGGCAAGAAAAGCTGGGGCGAGGCCGGATGCGCCATAGATTTCGACCAGGGCCGCCAGCAGCTGAAAGTATCGGCCGGCCGGACCAAGGGCGGATTGGTCTGCTCCGGCGGGTTCTGCCGGTGGGAGCCGGCCTTTAAGGGATTCAAGGCCGCTTGGGAATGGAGTTTCTGAGGGAAATTTAGCAGGTAAAATCGCGAAATAGTCATAGCCAAAGGCCCGGTTTTAACCGGGCCTTTGGCTTTCCCTTCGAACCATTTTTGCTAGGCTCCTTCTTTTCTTGACAACCCAAGGGCCCGCTGATATAATCCTACTATCAGTTTCCGATCAATTGTTTTACAGTTTAAATCTATGGATCGCAAAAATCCGCATCTTTTGGACTATCTGTTCGTTCTGAGGCCCATCCTGCTGGTCCCGGCCTGGACCATGCTGTTGGTGGGCTATTTTCGGGCGCAGGGACATCTTGCTGTTTCCTTGAAGCTGCCCGGGGAATTCTGGCTGGCCATGCTGATATATAGTGGTCTGATGGGGGCGGTCTATATAATCAATCAGATATTCGACGTGGAGACCGACCGGCTCAACAAAAAACTATTCCTGGTGGCCGAGGGCTATGTCAATAAAACGGCCATCATCATAGAATCCATAATCCTTTTCCTGACAGCCATATTCATCGGCTTCTGGAAATTCTCCATTTTGTTCGGGGTCATTATTACGCTCTCCGGTATTTTGGGACTACTGTATTCAGTGCCGCCCTTCAAGTTCAAGGCAAAACCTTTCCTGGACATGCTGGCCAACGGCCTGGGGTACGGCCTGCTGGCATTTGCCGCCGGCTGGCTATCGGCCGGTCGTGACAATGCCAATCTGTGGTTGTTCTCCATGCCATATGTGCTGGCGGTCTCCGCAGTTTACCTGAACACCACCATTCCGGATCATAACTCGGATAAGGCCACCGGCAACATCACCACCGGGGTCTTTATAGGGATAAAAGTCACCCGCTGGCTGGCCCTGGCCCTGATGCTGGGCAGCCTGTTGCTGTCGATCCACTTTAAAGACCATCTCTGCCTGGCGGCTTCAGGCGCGGCCCTGCCGCTGTTCGTGATGGCCGTGATATCGGGCAATATGAAATGGACCATGCTGTCCTACCAGGCCGGCTCGCTTATGCTGGTGGTTCTTTCCGGCATGCTGTTCCCGATATATATTCCGATACTGATAGCCACCTTTCTGGCCCTCAAGTTCTATCACAAATGGCGGTTCGGAATGGATTATCCCAAGTTTGCCGATAGGGCATAATTGCACACGGATGACACTGATCGTGGGATATTTCCACGGATATTTTACCCATGTTTCTTTGGGTTATGAATTATATACACCTGTTCCTGATGCTGAATCTTTTATGGCTGAGTGTTTGCAGCGCCCAGCCGGAAAAGGAGGGACAAGCTATGAATATAAGAAGGTCCATCATTGCCGGAAGCTGGTATCCGGGAGAAGCCGATAAGCTATCGGCTCAGATAAATAAATATCTTGATGCGGCAAAGAAGGCCGAAAGCGATGGCGTGTTGACGGGCATCATCGTCCCCCATGCCGGGTACCTGTACTCCGGACCGACCGCGGCCTATGCCTACAAGAACATCAATCCTGAAAACATCTCCACCGTTATCATGGTGGGTCCCAGCCACAGCGCCTATTTTGAGGGGACGGCGGTCTATGGCTTCGGTGCCTGGGAGACGCCGCTGGGTAAGACCGAGATCGACTCCAAGTTGGCCGAAGAGATAATTTCCCAGGACCAGAAATACATCAATGACAACCCCGGGGCCCATGCCAAAGAACATTCACTGGAGATACAGCTCCCGTTCCTGCAGTCCGTGATGCACTCTGGATTTAAGATAGTGCCGATAATGCTCTACGATCAGTCACTGGCCTCCTGCGATCGCCTGGCTCAGACCATAGCCGGGGCGGTCAAGGGACGGGACGATGTCCTGCTGCTGGCCTCCAGCGACCTGTCGCACTACCATTCCCAGGCCGAGGCGAAAAGGCTGGATAAATTGGTGATGGATGCCGTGGGTAAATTTGATCCCGAAAAATTAGCCGGTGACCTGGCCTTTGAAAAATGCGAGGCCTGCGGAGGCGGTCCGATGGTGACGGTGATGCTGGCCTGCCGCTATCTGGGGGCGGACAGGTCCGTGGTCTATGACTACCGGACCTCCGGCGATGTGACCGGGGACAAGGGCCAGGTGGTGGGATATCTGGCAGCGGGGCTCTATAATACAAAAAACAAAAAAGAAAAAATCAAAAAACAAATAATAGAAGACGATAAATTAACACTGGAGGAGAAAAGAGAACTTTTCCGGATAGCGCACCAGTCGATCGAGGCTGAGGTCAGAGGACTGCCCAAGCCGAAGTTCACACCGCTGACCCCCAGGCTGGCCGAACTACGGGGCGTCTTCGTCACCCTGAAGGAAAGCGGCAATCTGCGGGGCTGCATCGGATATATAGAGGGCATAAGGCCGCTGTACCAGGCGGTGGCGGAGATGGCGGTGGCGGCGGCCACCGGGGACCCCCGTTTCCCTCCGGTGACAACAAGAGAATTACCGGAATTGGAGTATGAGATATCGGTATTGACCCCCAAGAGGCAGATAGATTCGCCGGAAGAGTTCATTGTGGGCAGGCATGGTATAATAGTCCAGCGGGGCGGGCGCTCCGGGGTGTTTTTGCCGCAGGTGGCGGCCGAGGAAGGATGGACCCGCGAGGAAACGTTGTCGTATTTATGCCTGCACAAAGCCGGCCTGCCGGCCGGGGCCTGGAAGGATAAGGAGACGAAATTGTTCGTGTTCGAGGCCGAGGTGATAGAAGGAAAGGATATAAAATGAAAAAAACACCATACAGGGTAATTTTTGTCTTAACTTTGATTTGCAGTTTTAACGCTGTTGCCAACGATACGCATATGGGTAGTGTTGGCGGAAATATTTATCCCAGTAAGAGTAATTCCATCCAAATGGTAAAAGAAAGAATAAATGCAGTAATGTATCATGACAGTTTTACTGTTAGCTGTAAGTTTTGGTTTTATAACCTTGAAAAACCCGAATATATTAACGTGGGGTTCCCAGATGCGGTAAATAATAGTGATAGTCCGGCGGCAGATACTTTGCGCAATTTTAAAGTCATTATTAATGGTAAGCCTGAAGAGATTACACGAGTAAAACAGATTTCAACCGGTTATAACCACGAAACACTCACGAACACGGAGTATTGGTTTACTTGGAAAATGCATTTCCCGTCAAAAGAGACAGTGTTTGTTGAAAATTATTATACTGGTAGCTACAGCCATAACGCCGGTGGTTTATATTTTGTTAGTTATATAATCGGAACCGGTAGCACTTGGCAGGGTTCGATAAAAGATGGGCGAGTCGTTTTCAATCACTCAAATTTGGCAACTAATTATTTTATAAATGATACTTTCCCAGGATATACAAATATTAAACCCGCATATTATCAAGATAGCGTTGTATATGCTTTTACTAAATATAGACCAAAGGAAAGTGAAATATTGATCGTAGAACTTTATCCGTATTGGGCTAACTCAAATATATACGAATTTAAAAAGTATTTAGAGAAAAATAATTATACAAAAAAAGAATTACGTTTAATTCGCAATGAAATATTCGCAAGGCGTGGGTATGTTTTTAACGATAAAAGTTTAAATAAATATTTTACCAGTAAAAAATGGTACAAACCAAATAATAATTTCAAAGCATCCATGTTGAATGAGTATGAACAAAACATGATAAATTATTTATCTCAATTAGAAAAAGAAGCCAATATATAACATTTAATTATGCGACAAAAACAGATCATCGAAGAAATGGCCCTGCTGGCCGAAAAACTGGGCCTCAACATCAAATTCGACGAATTCGACGGGCGAGGCGGCTGGTGCCGGGTCAAGGACAGCCAGCGGATAATCATCAACAAACGGCTGGGGCCGCAGGAGCAGATTAGAATATTGTCCCAGATCCTGGCCGGTTATCAGATCGAGGAGCAGTCCATGGCCCCCAAGGTCCGCCAGCTCATCGAGGAGGCCCGGGAGGAGCTGCAGCCGGCCTTGGATATCTCGGATAAAACTTCTTCAGTCGATACCAAACCGGAGAAATAGGGCATGGACCAGACCACGATCAATTTAATCAATTGCCGGGAGTGCCAAAAGACGGTCAGCCCCAACGCCCGGAGCTGCCCCCACTGCGGGGCGCCCCAGCCGGCCAACCAAACCTGGAACGGGTGGGGGTTCGACTGGAGGTCCAAAACCTCCTACTACGGCTGGCCTCTGGTCCACATCTCGGTGGGCAAGGACCGCCACGGCAAGCTTCGGGTGGCCAGGGGCTGGATCGCCATCGGGCAGTTCGGCATCGGCCTGATCACCATCGCCCAGTTCGGGGTGGGAATCCTTTTCGGTCTGGGACAGTTCATCTTCGGCATAACGGCGGTGGCCCAGTTCGCCATCGGCCTGCTGTTCGGGCTGGGACAGTTCGCCACCGGTTACGTGGCCATCGGCCAGATGGCCCTGGGATACTATGCCTATGCCCAGATCGGCCTGGCCAAATATCTCTGGACAAAAAATTGCCAGGACCCCGAAGCGATCAGGTTCTTTCTGGACCTTAAAGGACGGGCCCTGGCGTTAATCGGAAAATAACAAGATCGGAGGATGAGTATGGCTATCACCGGAAAATCGCTGGCGGTTTATATCATAGCCGGAGTATTGATATTCTTCGGAATATTGTTCCTGATGTCGGCCCGGGCCGAATACACCTCCAGTCCCGGGGGACGCATCATCACCGGTCTGGTGCTGATAGGAACCGGCATATTTGGGGCGGTGATGGTAAAACGCAACCAGCCAAAACAGAAGATCGAGATCACCCAGAAGATAGACCTCTCCGGTTCGGTCAAGCCCGAGGAGATGAAATGCAAACAGTGCGGGGCTCCGTTGGACAGGAACTCGGTGGAGGTCAAGGAGGGGGCGGTGTTCATCAATTGCCCCTACTGCAAGGGGACCTATCAGATCACCGAAGAACCAAAGTGGTAAAAATATAATAAAGCAATGCAAAATCTGCTTACATCGCAAGCCATTTATTGCCATACGTTTATAATTTAGTGTTGAAAAGTATATATATATTGCAAGCCTTGAGAGTAGTCGCATTTATCTCAGGGCGTTTTCTATATTCTTAACATCTTAATTCCCATAATGTTATAAATTCATTAAAAATTGATATGGGCATAAAATATGCATGAATATTTTAATAATGAAGAAAACTTTTACAATACTGAAATTATTTTAAGGAGAAAAGTATGAAAACAGTAATGTCTGCTTTGCTGTTTTTGCTTGCTTTGACGAATTTATCCTGGGCTATGCCCCCACTGGAAGGCATAGAGATGCCCGAGGGATTAAGCAAAGCTATCGAATCCGGAAGAATAGATAACCCAAACGATGGATTGTTACCCCAATTAAAAGCTAAATTTGGGACGGTCAAGATATCCGGCACGCGTACCTATCCGGTAGTGATGGGTTATTTTACCGACCAAGCGCAGACCTTTACCCAGATCGCTTTCCAGGACAGTCTTTTTGCAGCGGGTGGAGGCAAAAAGACATGTTACAATTATTACAAGGATATGTCATACTCGGCCATGACCTGCACCGGGGCGGTGCAGGCTTGGGCCAGCAGTGGGAACACTAAAACATATTTTGCCAACGGCTATTACGGTCTGTATCTTACCTACCCCCGGAATGTTCCGGGCTTCATCCATGCCATTCTGACGGCCTTGGATGCCACGGTCAATTTTGCCGATCCGGCATTTGACCAGGACGGGGATCTTTATGTCGATGTATTGTGGGTCATCCATTCTGGCAAAGGCGCAGAAGAAACGGGACTTACTTCCGATTTCTGGTCCCACAGCAGCGCTATGTCCGACTGGGACGGCGGGGCCTTCGTCACCAACGACAAAGTTGGCAATAAATACGTGACCATCGACAAATATATAATAATGCCCGAGGTTTCCAATTACAGCGGATATGGGAACAACAAAATGATTGGCAGAGGCGTTTTCTGTCATGAGTTCGGCCATGCCTTGGGACTACCGGATCTATACGATACTGGGACCGGTACTATCGCCGGAGAAGGTTTGGGGCAGTGGGCTTGCATGGCTTCGGGTTCATGGGGCGGTGATGGTTCCCATGCTGCTACCCCCACCTCTCTGTGCGTTTGGTCAAAGAAGTTTCTTGGCTGGATCGCTCCGAAAAATATCACCCAGAACGGAAAATTTGTTTTCAACTGGTCGCTGGCCGACTCAACCCGCAGTTCGGTCAGGATGGCCAAATTGGGCAGTTCGACAGCCAAGCAGTACTGGCTGGCCGAGAACCGAAACCAGAACGCTTTGGGTTATTACAGCGGAATAAAATGGGACCAGTATATGTTGGGATCCGGTCTGTTAGTTTATCATATCAACGAAGACACCATCAATAAATATCTGGCCACAAACAAGGTCAATGTTAACAGCACGAATAACAGCACCAGGAATCGTTGCTATGGCGTGGCACTGGAAGAGACCGATATGACCTCGGCCGGGTACAGCTCCGAAATGTGGACCGGCACCAACAGGGGCGATGCCGCCGATGTCTGGAACAGCGGGACCCAGGTTCATTTTGACAGCTTGGGTGGCACTTTATATCCTTATTCATATTTCAATGGAACAAGTTCGACCACCTCGGGGGGCAATTCTGGCATTGCCATACGAGGGATCCCAGCCGCGGCCAAGGGTGATTTTAATAGCAAAGCCATGGCTTGCACGCTTTTTGTGATTCCAGGCCAAGCACCCAATGCCGTGGAACTGAGCTATTTTACCGGGACGATCTCCGGCAATAAGCCATTGCTTTCATGGCGAACCGAGAGCGAGTATTACTGTTCACACTGGGAGATCTCCCGGACCAAGGATTCTGAGGGGGAATACAAACTGCTGGCCAAGATACCCGGTAGTTTGACCTCCAACCAGCCTCAGGAATACAGTTATACCGATGAAAGCCTGCCGGAGGGGGGCAGCTATTATTACCTGCTTACAGAGGTGGATGTCAACGGAGATAAAACACCCTACGGACCGGTGAATATCGTGATTTCGTCCTTTGTGAAAAGATCGGAACTGGCGCTACTGCCCTGTTATCCCAATCCCAGCCGGGGTGAGACCACTTTCAAATATTCACTGCCGGCCGAAGGCAACGTAAACATCAGGATTTTCAACATTCTGGGGCAGGAGGTAAGAACGATTCATATCGGCCACAGCCCGTCTGGCCCTAATGCTGTGCCCTGGGATGGCAGGGATAATAAAGCAAACTTGCTGCCCAACGGGATTTACGTATATCAGCTGGTGTATGGCAACCAAAGGATCACCCGGAAACTGAGCATCCTTAAGTAATCCTTAATGCTTAAAATCGCCCTATCTTTAGGGCGATTTTATTTTACTATTGAAATCAGTTGAGATACGTGGTATTTTAATGAAAAATATAATAAAGGATCTGTTATGAAGAAAAATTGGTTGCTGGCGGTATTCCCGGGCGCTTTGGCGTTGATGATCATCTCTTTGGTGGTGGCCCTGTTCATTGTAAAAATATTGTGGGCCTGGACCATCCCTGACCTGTTCCCCGGGGCGGTGGAACAGGGGCTGGTGGTGAAAAGCATCTCCTGGCTGACATCGCTGAAATTGGCCATATTGGTGGTGGTATTTGCCGGCATCGCCGGGGTGCGCAAGGACCGGGGCTGAAATAAAAATGTCCTTTACCGAGATCAAACCGGATAGTGGTGATATCGAATATCATTTCGTCCGCAGCTCCGGCCCGGGCGGGCAGAATGTCAACAAGGTCGCCACAGCGGTCCAGCTGAGATTCAACATCGTCCGCACCCGGGCCTTGACCGAGGCGGTGAAACAGGGGGTATTCAAGCTGGCCGGGAACCGGATCAATGCCCGGGGTATCCTAATAATTGATGCCCGCAAGTACCGTACCCAGGAGCGCAACAAACAGGACGCCTTTGACCGTCTGAGGGCCCTGATCCTGAGGGCATCAGCCACTCATAAAAAAAGGGTGGCTACCAGGCCCAGCTATCGATCCACGCTGAAACGGCTGGAGGGGAAACATCTTCAGGGGCTTAAAAAGGACGGCCGGAGAAAACCCGCCCCAGTCGATTGATCCTTTAAGCCGGCATCAGTGGCCTCTAACCATGTTAACGGAGGAGTTATGTTTGATAACAAGGAAAAACTGATGCAGAAAGTGGCGTCCCTTCCCAAGGGCAGCCTTTCGCCCAGCCGCCGCTATTGGTGCCTTACCTGCAAGATGCTGTTCAGCATCGATCATCCGGTTTGTCCCTATATGCCTAAGATGTGCATCAATACTCCCATCCCCATTGAGGTGATGCCCCTGGAGTCGTCCATCTGCCTGGAAAAACTGGGGCTTTTTTACCCCAAGATCCCCCATAAAATTATGTCCTTTCTGGCCACCGGCGACTTTGGCAAGATCGGTGACGGATTGTTTAACGCCTATCTGGGGTTTTTGAACGACTGGGGGGTAAAATACCGGAACGAAAAACTTCAGACCCTAAAAAGCTTCATCATCATGGTAAGCGGCTGTGAAACAGCCCAGCGGGTAACGGCGGAGGAGGTCACTTTTATAATCACCGACCTGGGAAAAATCTGGGATAAGGATAAGCTGTTCGCTCTGCTCAACCCGGTTATTGCCCTATTCAAGGATGTATTGAGCATCAGCCAGACAATCAAACTCGACGAATTGGAGGTCACCGGTGATGCCCCGTCCGGAAAGTACTACTGCCCCATGTGCCGCAAATTCTTCGAGTTCTCCACCCAGCGCGCTACCATCACCTGTCCGCTGATGGCCCAGAAATGTATGGCCACCCCGGCTGATATCGCCCAGGCCAAGTACCAGTTGGACGATCTGGCCAAGGTCTATCAATACACGCCGGATATTTATAAAAAAATGATATCGGCCTTTCCCCAAAACCCCGCAGCTGGTAGATATTTGGAAAAACTTTTGACCGATGAATGGCATTTCGATCCGGATGAATTTGCCCTGGGTCGCATAAAATCCGCCTTGGGATTGGATGAATCCCGATAGCTTTCGAGCCGCCAACCGGCGGCTTTTTCCTTGTATTCTGCCAATAAATAAGTTACAATAAAAACATGAGATCATTGAAAGTCATATCATTTGCCGCCGGGATTTTAGCCTTGGCATCTTGCGCCGGGCCGTATATCAGGAGCCGGGAGATGCCCCGGGAGGAGATGCAGCGGCGGCAGGAGATCGTGGAATGCGCCAAAGGACTGGTGGGGACCAGGGATCTGGCGGGGTTGAACAAGTGCTTCAAGAACGACTGCTCCGGTTTCGTTGTCGGGGTATACCGGCTGATGGGCTACCGGGTGGATATCAGATCGCACCGCAAGAACCGATCCTTGTCCGAAATGTTGTTTTTAAGCCTGCAGGATAAAGGCATGGCCTACCAGGAATTTAAGCCCAATATAGGGGATGCGGTGTTCTTCAAGAATACCACCGATGTGGTCTACGATCGGATAACCCATATGGGATTGGTTGAGGAAATTGAGCCCGACGGCACGGTCATCATCCTGCACTACAGCGCAGGCGGGGTCAAAAGGCTTAGGATGAACCTCAATTCCCCATACCGGGAAAAGACCGGCAGCGGCAAGGTGATCAATAATTATCTCAAGCGGGATGACGCCGGAGCCGGGAAAAGGAACATACTGGCCGGTGCCCTGTTCCATTCCTACGGCGATATCTATAACTACTGCCGGAGAAACAGAAGGTAAACCAGGAGGATGATATGCCAGCCGACAAAATACCATCCCACCACGGCGTCAAGCAAGAGGCCAAAGGCAGCTACCCCAACCCCACCCTGAAATTGCTGATAGAGCGGAGAAGCTGTAGGAATTTCACCGGCAAAAAGATCCCGCCCAGGATCATGGACCATATATTAAAGGCCGGGGTCCATGCCGCCACCGGCGGCAACCTACAGCCCTATTCAATCATAAAAATAGAGAACGCCGGGACCAATAAAAAACTGGCCGAAATGTGCCATCAGCCATTCATCGGGCAGGCCCCGGTCAACCTGCTGTTCTGTATAGATTGGCGGCGCCTGAAACGCTGGGCCAGGCTGGGGGATGCTCCGTTCACCGCCAACAATTCTTTCCGTCATTTCTGGATATCCATTCAAGACACCATGATCTGCGCCCAGAATATCTGCACGGCGGCCGATTCCCTGGGACTGGGCTCGGTGTATATCGGGACGGTGATGGAATTCTTCCCCAGCCTTAAAAAGATGTTCAAATTGCCCAGAGGGGTTTTCCCGGTGGTCCTTTTGACCGTGGGATATCCAAAAGCCAGGCCCAAACCCCGGATGAAACTGCCCCCGGGGGCGGTGGTGCACAAGGAAAAATATTCCGACCTGACGGATGCTGTCCTGGAGAGAGTCTATGCTGAGAAGTATCCCGATGTGAGGATAGAGATCACACCTGACCGTTTGAAGAGGTTCAAAGATGTTTGCCTGAAGGTGGGGGGCAGGAAGTTTGCGGATAAATGCCTGGCCCGGGCCAAAAAACAGGGATATATCAGCCCGGTGCAGCGCTATTTCGGGTTGCACTACGTGGCCGATGGGATGCCGACCGGAAATAGCCGCTTCCTGAAGCAATTTGAAAACTTCGGATTCGGGTGGTTCCGGGATTACAAACCCCGGAGAGGAAAGTGACCCCGATAAAGGAAGCCAGCCTGATGTATTACGGCCTGATCCAGACCGCGGCCACCGAATTTTGCCCTGCGGAACTACGATGTTCCGCCCATCAGCAAATTCGAACACCTGTGGCGGTTCTTTTGTAACGGGATCAACTAATGTAAGGATGGCGCTAATTAAGACCGCTGTCAAATTGTGAAATGTTAAACATTAAAGGTCCATGATATGTTTTTGATTTGGTTTAAACTGGTAATGCTGGTAACAGTGATCATCTTCGCCGGCTCCAAACTGTCGCGTTACGGCGATATTTTGGGCGAGAAGCTGGGGCTTTCGGGCAGCTGGATCGGAGTGGTGCTGCTGGCGGCGGTAACCTCCCTGCCGGAATTATTTTCTGGCATCTCCTCCTCGGCCCTGGTGCGCCAGCCGGATCTGGCCCTGGGAAATATCTACGGAGCCTGTGTTATGAACCTGGTGGTGGTGGCGGTGATCAGCACCCTGCATACCGAGGGTCCGATATCGGCCAGGGTGGGCCGGGAGCAGTCCCTGAGCGCCGCCTTGGGTATAATAGCCGTGGCCCTATCCGGTATCGGCCTGTTCGTCAGCCGGCGGATATTGCCGATATCGTTGTTCGACGTGGGCCTGTTCTCCTTCGCCATATTTGTATTCTATCTGGTGGCCCAACAGATGATATTTCGGCACGAGAAAGAGAATCCCAGCCAGCGGGGTGAGGCCCAGTATTCACACATCACCCTGAGAGGGGCAGTGATCAGGTTCTGTCTAGCGGCGGCTGTGATCGTGGCCGCCGGACTGTATCTGCCCATGGTGGCTGATGAACTGGCCGGGATCATGGGCTGGGGCCGTTCTTTCGTAGGCACCGTATTCATGTCGCTGGCCACCACCAGCCCGGAACTGGTGGTCTCCATCAGCGCCCTCCGGATGGGCCAGGCCGGAATGGCCCTGGGGAACCTCTTCGGCAGCTGCATATTCAACATCAGTCTGATCTTCATTGATGACATCTTCTATCATGGGGCAATAATGGCCGATGCCTCTCCCACCCACATCTTCACCGCCTTCCTGACGCTGGCCATGATGGGAGTGGCCCTGACCGGACTGCTGTTTCCAGCCAGGAAGAAAGGTCTGATCAAGGTGGGCTGGGATGCGGCGGTTATTTTCGGCCTGTACCTTTTGGGGGTATACGTGATCTTCAAGATGGGCCTGGCCCTGGGTTGATCAATTAAGCAAGCAACGCTTGGTCATAAAGTATGGAAAAATACATCAGCGACATAAGCGTGATAGTGGTGTTTTCGGCGGTGCTGGCTTGGCTGGCGATATTGCTGAAGCAGCCAATTATCATTGGCTACATAGTCTGCGGGGCTGTGGCCGGCCCCTGGGGGCTGAAACTGGTGAAGGACGTGAATTTCATCGGCTCGGTCTCCCAGCTGGGGATCATTCTGCTCTTATTCCATGCCGGGCTGGTTCTGCATCCCCAACGGTTGAAACAGCTGTTCAAGCAGACATCCATCATCATATTCGGGCAAAGCCTGCTGGTATGGGCGGGGGTGTTTTTATTGGCCCTGCTTTTCGGCTACAGCCTGAAGTCCGGGATCATCATCGGGCTGACCATGATCTTCAGCAGCACCATTCTGGTGGTCAAGCTGATCCCCACCACCACCCTGCATCACCAAAGGATGGGGGCCTTCGCCATCGCCATCCTGATCGCCCAGGATATCATTGCGGTCGGTTTTCTGGCGCTGATCAGCGGCACCGGCCATCCGCTGCTGCTTTTGGCGAAGGGGCTGGTTGTGGGGGGGGCGGCCCTGGCCTTTGAGCACTTTCTGCTACACGGGATGATGAGGCGGGTTCAGCATTATCACGAGGTACTTTTCCTGATGGCCCTGGGATGGGGTTTGGGACTGGCCCTGGCCGCGCACCTGATAGGCTTCTCCCCGGAGGCGGCGGCCTTCATTGCCGGGGTGGCCCTGGCCAGAGAACCGCTGGCTCTGTTCCTTTCCGAGGGATTGAAGCAGTTCCGGGACTTCTTCCTGGTCTTCTTCTTCTTTGTGCTGGGCGCCCAATTCAATTTTGGCCAGGCCGGAGGGATCATCATACCGGCCCTGATCCTGTCGCTGGCAGTAATGGGGATCAAGAACATCAGCTATCAATTACTATTCCGGCTGGTGGGGGAGACAAAAGCATTTTCCCAAGAGGCAGGAATAAGGCTTTCCCAGTCCAGTGAGTTCGCCCTGATAATCGCGGCCGCCTTATACGGCCTGGGGCACATAGACATGCAGGCATGGCAATTGATACAGATAGTCACTGTCATTACCATGATCGCATCCTCCTATCTGGTGGTCTTCAGGTATCCCACGCCGCTGGGGGCAGAGGGATTGCAGAAAGTGTGAGAAAATGGTGGGAGCTAACCGGAAATTGCCCTATCTGCTGCTGTTCCCGGCTTTGGCCGTGATGTCTCTGGTGCTGCTGGTGCCATTGGGATATTGCTTCTATTTGTCGCTGTTCCGGTATTCGCTGGGGACCGGTCTGCGCGATTTTGTCGGGCTGAGTAATTATATCTCCCTGCTGGGCGATCAGCGTTTTATGGCTTCGGTCTTCCGAACCCTGCTCTTTGTGTCGGTGACACTGACCCTGGAGATAGCGGTGGGATTCGGGCTGGCGGTAATGATGCACTCACTGGTCAGGGGCCGGGGTATGCTAAGAGCGGTGGTGATGATCCCCTGGGCGGTGCCCACCGTGATAGCGGCAATGATCTGGGGCTGGATGTTCAACGACCGGCTGGGACTGGCCAACCGGCTGTTGGGGATGGCCGGCCTGATACCTGCCCCGTTGGTGTGGCTGGCGGATCCGGCCCTGACCTGGACCGTCATAGTGATGGCCGAGGTCTGGAAAACGGCGCCTTTTGCGGCCCTGATAATACTGGCCGGCCTGCAGATGATCCCGATTGAGCTTTACCAGGCGGCCGAGGTCGACGGGGCGGGGGCCTTTCAAAAATTTCGGCTGATCACCCTGCCCCTGCTTTGGCCCACCATCCTGCTGGCGTTGCTCTTCCGGACCATAGATGCGCTGAGGGTGTTCGACCTGATAATGGTGATGACCGGGGGCGGCCCGGCCGGCAGCACCGAGGTGCTGTCGCTCTATAATTATAAGACCCTTTTTTCCCATCTTGATTTCGGTTACGGATCGGCCCTGTCGATGGCCTTGTTCCTGCTGGTGATGTCCTTCAGCCTGCTGTATGTAAGATTGATGGCCAGGAGGGCGGTATGAAAAGGACCGGCAAATTGGCGCCATATATATTTGCTGTCTTGCTTTTGTCCCTGATCGCACTGCCCTTCATCTGGCAGGTGCTGACCTCCCTGATGTCTCCGGGCGAGATCGCCTCCGGCCGCAGCTGGCCTAAAACCATTTATTTCAAAAATTACCTGGAGGTGTTCTCGGGACGGTATTCTTTTCTGCGATACATCGCCAACAGCTTCATTATTTCCGGGACCACCGCCCTGTTGTCCATCGCTATCGGATGCCTGGCCGCCTACGCCCTGGCCCGGATGCGGCTGAGACACAAAAACATCTTCCTGCTGGCCATATTATCGGCGGCCATGCTGCCCCAGATAGCCGCCATCAGTCCTCTTTTCCTGCTCTTGCGCCGGGCCGGACTGTTGAACACCTACTGGGGGCTGATAATCCCCTATACCGGATTCAACCTGCCCCTGGCGGTCTGGATGCTGTACAACTTCTTCCGGCAGTTGCCGCCCGAGATGGAAGAGGCGGCCGCCCTCGACGGGGCGGGCTTTATGGAGACCATCCGTTATGTGCTCCTTCCTCTGGCCGCCCCCGGCGTATTCACCGCCGCCATCCTGGTGTTCATCTTCTGCTGGAACGAGTTTTTGCTGGCCCTGACCCTCAACACCCGGGAAAGCATGAGGACCGTAACGGTGGGGATCGCCATGTTCCCCGGCCTGCATGAAGTGCCATGGGGCGCGATATTTGCCGCCGCCACGGTGATAACCCTGCCGTTGGTGATACTGGTGCTGGTGCTGCAAAAAAGGATCGTCTCCGGCCTGATGGCCGGAGCCATAAAAAGCTGAGATATTGTTGAAAGGGAGTTCCATGCGTGCTATGCTAAAACTGGCCTTACCGGTCATCGCCCTGGCGCTGGCCATGTCCTGCGCAAAATCCGGGGAAAAGTCCCTGACCTGGGCGGTGGGGAAGGACCCCACCGGACGGCATCAGGCCCTGATAGAAGAGTTTCAGCGGGTCCATCCCGGAGTTAGGGTCAACCTGCTGGAGATGCCGGAATCGTCATCCGCCCAGCATGACGCCTATGTGACCTATCTGGCGGCGGGCGACAGGACCATCGATGTTTACTCCATAGACATCATCTGGCCTGCGGAGTTCGCCCAGGCCGGGTGGCTGCTGCCCCTGGACGATGTCCTAACCGAAAAGGAGGACTTCTTGCCGGGCCCGCTGGCCGGATGCACCTACCGCGATACGCTGTGGGCCGTCCCCTGGTTCACCGATGCCGGGATGCTCTATTACCGCAGTGACTTATTAAAAAAGAATCGATTGAAGGTCCCGGTCACCTGGGAAGAGCTTATAAAACGGGCCTCCTTCCTTTCCAAGAAATACGGGATGGTCGGATATGCCTGGCAGGGGCAACAGTATGAAGGGTTGGTATGTAATTTTCTGGAGGTCCTCTGGAGCTGCGGAGGGGAATTGTTTGATGACAACGGCCAACCTTTGTTGGCCAGTCGGGAGGCCCTCCAAGCGGCCGGGATCGTAAAGGAGATGTTCAACATCAAAGCCTCTCCGCTGGGCGTCCTGACCTACAAAGAGGAGGAGAGCCGGCAGCTTTTCACTTCAGGCCAGGCGGTCTTCATGCGCAATTGGCCCTATGCCTGGGCCCTCTCACAGGATACAACCAAGGGTTCCGTGGTGGCCGGCAAGGTGGGGATGGCTCCGCTGCCGGCCTGCCGGGGAGAGAGCAGCTCCTCCTGCCTGGGCGGCTGGAACCTAGCGGTAAGCCGGTTCTCCCGGCACCCGGCCCTGGCCAAGGAACTGGTGTTGTTCCTGACCTCCGCCGAAAGCCAGAAAGAATTTGCCCTCAAGGGCGGCAGGCTTCCCACCAGGAAGTCGGTATATCACGACCAGAAGGTATTGGAGGCCAATCCCCATTACCGGGACTTTTATTGTTCGTTCATAACCGCCCGGCCCCGTCCGGTCCGGCCCGATTATTCCAGGATATCCGACTTCCTGCAGATAGGCCTGCACCGGATATTCACCGGCCAGGTCCCGGAAGATGAAGGATTGCTGTCCCTGCAGGAGGACCTGAAAAAGGCTAGCGTGATCGATTAGCATCGAAAAGATCGTTTGAATGTGATGTGGATCGAAAATGCCGGCAATCCGATCGACCTTTGGGGATAGAATGTTTCCGGGTTTTTGCCTCTGACCATCCGCTGGCCAAGGAATGGCCTTAGGGCCGGAATAATCAGTGAGATCGCATACCCCAGACTAGAGTGGAAACGCGCAATTAGGAGTGTAGGATGAAGTTCAACTTTACCATAATAATTTCGATATTCATCGCCGTCAGCCTGGTGGTGCTGGGTTTTACCCTGGCCCAGGTCTACCAGGAAAGGCAGAGGTTGGATATTGAACTGGAACAAAGATCAAACCTGCTGGGTGAAGCTTTGTCTGAAAGTATATCCGATCAACTGTCCCAAGAAAATTATAAAAAAATCAGACAGTTGGTGACGAAGTTCAATCAGAAACAAAGACTGCTTGGTTTGGCTATTTATAACGTCAAGGACAGCCTGGTGGGAATATCGCCCGGCATTGAAGCATACCTGTCATTTACACAGGATCCATTCAAGGTAGCACTGGATTCCGACAAAAGTTTCGGCCGGCAACATAAATTAGATTCCTTGCATTTTTATTTATACGCCATGCCTATCCATGATGAGGACAAACTGGTCGGAGCCGCTGTAATATTGCAGAATATCGATTATGTACAAAAGAGGCTTGAAAATATCTGGAGAAATAATTTCATCCGATTGCTGGTTTTAGCTCTGGCGGTTGCTTCTGTGACCATGCTGGTGATCCGGTGGAGCATCTTCGCCCCGATGACCCGGATGGTGGAATGGATGCAGAACCTGAGGGAACAAAAGCCTTCAGCCGGGGCCGTGATGCCCCCCCAGGATTTTTTCTCCCCCCTGGGCCGGGAGGTGTCCCACATGGCCGAGAGCATTCTGGAGGCCAGGGAGGCGGCCGAGCAGGAGGCCCGGCTCCGGGCCATGGGAGAATCGGTCTGGACCCCGGAGAGGCTCAAGGAAGAGATGCGGACCCTGCTGGACGACAAGCAGCTGGTGGTGGTCTCCAACCGGGAGCCATACATGCACAACCGGATCGGCAAGAGCATCGAATGGATCATGCCGGCCAGCGGGATGGTCACCGCCATAGAGCCGATCCTAAAAGCCTGCGGGGGGACCTGGATAGCCTCCGGCACCGGAGATGCCGACCGGGATGCGGTTGACCAGGACGACAAGGTCCGGGTGCCGCCCGATGATCCCCGGTATAATTTGAAGAGGCTGTGGCTGTCCAAGGAGGAGGAGGAGGGGTTTTATTACGGCTTTTCCAACGAGGGGCTGTGGCCCCTGTGTCATATCGCCCACACCCGTCCCATATTTCGCAAGGAGGACTGGCAGTACTACCAGCAGGTCAACCAGAAATTCGCCGATGCCGTGTTGGATGAGATCGCAGGGCTGAAGGAGCCGCTGATCCTGATCCAGGACTACCATTTCGCCCTGCTGCCGCAGATGCTGAAATCTAAAAGACCCGATGTCCGGGTGGCCATCTTCTGGCACATCCCCTGGCCCAATCCCGAGTCCTTCGGGATCTGCCCCTGGCAGAGGGAGCTGCTGTACGGCATGCAGGGGGCCGACCTGATAGGGTTTCATACCCAGGTCCACTGCAACAATTTTCTTGATACCATGGCCCGGGCCGTGGAATCACAGATCAACTGGGATAATTTTACCGTCAGGGTGGGCGGACATACCACCCTGGTAAAACCCTTTCCCATCAGCATCGCCTTTACCCTGCTGGATATGGAGCGGCTCCCCGGGCATCAGGCCTCCAAGGAGGACCTGCTCAAGGAACACGGCATCAAGGCCGAATTCATGGGGGTGGGCGTCGACCGGCTGGATTATACCAAGGGCCTGATGGAGAGGTTCTTGGCGGTGGAGAATTTTCTGGAGAGATATCCCGAATATCAGGGAAAATTCACCTTCGTGGAGCTGGGGGCTCCCAGCCGGACCCATATCAAGCGTTACTCCGACCTGGTGTCCGAGGTGGAGAAGGAGGTCGAGAGGATAAACTGGCGGTTCAAGGGCAAGGACTGGAAGCCGATCCTGTTCCTGAAGAAGCATCACAGCCACCAGCAGATCGCCCCCTATTACCAGGCGGCCGACCTGTGCATGGTCACCTCCCTGCATGACGGCATGAACCTGGTGGCCAAGGAATTCATCGCCTCCCGCAGCGAAGGCGACGGGGTGCTGATCCTGAGCCGGTTCACCGGGGCGGTTCGGGAGATGAGGGATGCCCTGATAATCAACCCCTACGATATCGAACACACAGCCGAGGCCATCAGGTACGCCCTGGAGATGCCGGCAGAGGAGAGGAAACAGAGGATGGGGAACATGCGCCAGCATCTGCTGAAGCATAACATCTACCTCTGGGCGGCCAGCCTGATCAGAGAACTCAGTACAGTAAGAGTATAATATTATAATTCAGGTGATGATATGCTAAACACGGCCCAAAACCCCTTCATTTTCATGACCTCGTCCTCCCTGGTGACCATTACCGACCGCAGGGCTGGCAACATCAAAGAGCTGCTGGAGGGCATCCGGGAGGTCAGCGGGTCGTCCATCTACCACCACAGCCACCAGGTATACCGCGAATGGCAGACCTTCGGACGTCCGCCCATCCACGACTTCGGATACTGGGTGGGTGAGGTGATCCGGGAAAAGGGGTTGGGGGAAAGACTGGCGGCGGTGGACCCCACCCAGTACGACGACATCAGGAGTTTTCGAAACCGCCTGGCGGAAATAATTGAAGAGCATCTGGCCAGCGATCCCATAATAAACCAGGCCCCCCCGGGGAGCCAGTTCAATTTTTGCGAATCAACTTCGGTGATCCTGGATACCGGGACCAGGGCCGGGAACCTGGATGAATTCATCCAGGCCCTGGGAATGATCACCCGCCGCTCCCTGTATTACCATCTTTTCGAGGCCAGGATCAGGCTGCACCGTTTTGACAACGATTTTTCCATCTGGCTCAGGGAACACCTGGAGGCCCCGGAAATAGCCGATGAGATCTCCAAGCTGGATATTTCGGTGTACAGTCTGGAGCAGATCAGGGGCCACCTGTTCATCATCCTGGGGAAATTCCGGGGCGTGCCTCCCAGGGAGCTGGTGAAAAAAGTGGTCCAGCTGCCGGCCGAGATGATAGAACTGTTGATGGACACCATATCCTACCCGGTTCGCAGCCTTAACCGTTTTATTGATGAGAAGATAAAACCCGAAGACCTGCCCGATCTTAGGCTAAGAAGTAAAAATAAGAGGGGTAAGAAATAATATGGCTTTAGCCAAACTGGATGATTACCGCCAGGTGGTGGGCGATCCCGAGATCGAGGAGATGCGCGCCATTGCCCGCCAATTGAAGGGCGCCCGGATGAAACATATCAACTCCACCTCGGTGGGCGGCGGAGTGGCGGAGATCCTGCACCGGATGGTGCCGCTGCTCAATGAGATGGGAATACTTGCCAGGTGGGAGGTGATCAAGGGAGGCGACGATTTTTTCAATATCACCAAGGCTTTTCATAATGCCCTCCACGGTAAACCGGAAAACATAACACCGGAGATGTTCCGGGTCTTTGCGGATTACAACCGTAAAAATGCCGAGGAGATGGATTTTTCGCAGGATGATTTTGTGTTCATTCACGATCCCCAGTCCATCTGCCTGATAGAGAAAAGGAACCAATCCAAGGCCCATTGGGTGTGGCGGTGCCATATCGATATTTCCACCCCCCAGCCCGACCTGTGGCAGTTCCTTAAAAATTACGTAGAGCGTTACGAAGGAGCGGTCATCTCGTCTCCCAGTTTTTCCCAGAGGTTGTCGGTCCCCCAGTTCCTGATCCCGCCTTCCATCGATCCGCTGGCCGACAAGAACAGGGAGCTGGATCCCCGGTACATCGAATCGGTTTTCGAAAAATACCACATTGACCGCCAGCGGCCGATCGTCACCCAGATCTCCAGGTTCGACCGCCTGAAGGACCCGGTGGGGCTGATCAAAGCCTTTAAGATGGCCCACAAAAAACTGGACTGCCAGCTGGTGCTGGCCGGGGGCGGGGCCACCGACGATCCCGAGGGCCTGCTGGTGCTGGAGGAGGTAAAAGCCGAGGCCGAAGGCAGCCCGGATATCCATATTCTCCATCTGGCGCCGGGGGCCGACCTGGAGATCAACGCCCTGGTAAGGGGCTCTTCCATCATCGTTCAGAATTCCATCAAGGAGGGCTTCGGCCTGACAGTCTCCGAGGCCCTGTGGAAGGGTAAGGCCATCATCAGCCGGCCGGTGGGCGGCATCACCCAGCAGGTGCTGCACGATGTCACCGGTCTGCTGGTTCACTCCACCGAGGGGCTGGCCTATTCCATCCGCTATCTGCTGGCCAATCCCGACTGGGCTAGGGCCCTGGGCAAGGCCGGCAAGGAGTTCGTCCGGGGCAATTTCCTGATCACCCGCCATCTGCGCCGATATATGCTGGTGATGCTTTCCACCAGGTTCTCCGGGCAAAAGGAGATATACCTATGATCCTGCTGCTGCTGGATTTCGATGGAACCCTGGCCCCCATCCGCCCCCACCCCGAAATGGCCAGGCTTTCGGCCGGCACCCTTAAACTGCTTGACAGACTGGGCCGGTCCTCTGATATAATGCTGGCCATAATCAGCGGGCGGAAGCTGGCCGAGCTGAAAAAACTGGTGCCGGTCCGAGGCATATATTATGCCGGCTGTCACGGCCTGGAGATCAGCGGACCGGGATTAAAATTCACCCATCCCCGGGCCAGGGCGGCCATCCCGCATCTGAAAGCCCTGCTCAAAGATCTGAAAAATTTGAAAAGCAAGTTGCCGGGGGTCTTGATAGAGGACAAGGGGCTGTCGGTGGCCCTCCATTTCCGTAACGTGGCCGGGGAATATATTCCTTATATCAACGAACATGTCTCCGGGCTGGGGAAAAAATATCCCCGCTTGCTATGCCAACCGGGAAGGAAAGTGTACGATTTCAGGCCCAATGTCTCCTGGGACAAGGGGCGGGCCGTCAAGTTGTTGCTGAACAGGCTTGGTTATAAAAGGCCGTTTCCGGTTTATATAGGGGACGATACTACCGATGAGGACGCCTTCCGGGCGTTGCGGGGGATCGGCCTTACCCTGCTGGTGGATAATCGGGAGAAACCCCAGGGCCTGACCGCGGCAGAATTCCGGCTGGCTTCCACCTCCAAAGTGCAAACATTTTTAAGGTCCTTGATATGATTGCCGGGATTTCCGTGCTTCCCAGTTTAAAAAAATATGTTCTCCGGGCCACCGAGCGTATGACCCTGATAGGCCGCCCCACCAGGATACTGCTCTTGGGGGTGGGCTTGGGGATCATCACCGGCCTGACGGCGGTGGCCTTCCGCAGCCTGATCATCTTCTCCAACAGCCTGTTCTTCCCCCATGATCCGCAAGTAGGCCTTCTGTTCGGCCGGTGGTGGCGTTATCTGGCTTTTATGATCCCGGCCATTGGCGGACTGCTGGTGGGAGGCATAATGTATCTTTTCTTCCGCGAGGAGGAGCCCTTGTCCGGGGTCCCCGAAGTGATGGCCGCGGTTTCTCTCAAAGGAGGCCTGTTGAATCCTAAGATGGGCCTGAAGGGCCTGCTTTCCGCCATCACCATCGGCTCGGGAGGCTCGGCCGGGCCGGAGGGCCCGATAGTGGAGATCGGCTCCTCACTGGGCTCCTATCTGGGGCAGAAGCTGAGGCTGACCGGCAGCGAACTAAGGCTGCTGGCGGGATGCGGGGCTGCCGCCGGTATAGCCGCGGTTTTCGGGGCGCCTCTGGGCGGGGTGTTCTTCGCTCTGGAGATAATCCTGGGCGAATTCGCCATCAACACCTTTGCCCCGGTGGTGCTTTCGGCGGTGGCGGCCTCCGTCATCTCCCGGACCTTTTTGGGCGACCAGCCAGCCTTCCAGGTGACGGCGGTAACCTCGCTGGGTTCGCTCTATGACATCATCCCCTTTTTGGCTCTGGGCCTTTTATCCGGATTGGTATCAGTGCTTTTCATCAATGCCCTCTACAAGGGGCAGTCCCTATTCGGCCGGTATAAATTCTCGTCCTGGCTAAAGCCGGCAATTGGCGGTTTGATGGTGGGGGTGCTGGGCCTGGCTCTGCCCCAGGTGCTGGGCGAAGGGTATCATTCGGTCACCGCCATTTTGAATGGAAATATACTGTGGTGGACCGCCCTGCTGCTGGTCTTTGCCAAAATACTGGCCACTTCATTGACCCTGGGCTCCGGCGCGCCAGGGGGGTCGTTTGCACCGGCCGTTTTCATCGGGGCGATGCTGGGCGGGGCCTTCGGCCAGCTGCTGGCGTTTTTGTTTCCCGGGTTCTTTGTTTATAATGCCTCCTACGCCCTGGCCGGGGCCGCCGGGGTGGTGGCCGGGGCCCTAAACGCTCCGCTGACCGCCGGGCTTATCATCTTCGAGATCACCGGGACTTACAAGATTGTGCTGCCGGCCATGATCGTGGTGGCTATTTCGGCGATGATAACCAAGCGGATGAAAGGTTCTTCGGTCTACACCCAGGCCATGTTCAAAGCCGGACTGCCGGTGGACCAGCTGCGCCGCCACAGCCACCTTTCCTCGGCCACCTGTCGCCAGGCCATGAAAAGGGACATCATGGCCATCCTGCCCCAGATGTCCCTGCATGATATCATCAAGGCCATCAGCCGGACCGACCAGCTGATACTGCCGGTGATAGACGACAACAACAAGTATCTGGCCTCCGTCAACTGGTCGCAGCTCAGGCTGTTCCTGGAGGAAGAGCAGACCGGCGGGCTGATTATCGCCCACGACGTGATGATAAAGGTCCCCCAGGTGAACGCCGATGACAGCTTGTCGCTGGCCCTGATGCACCTGATTAAGAACGATATGCAGGAGATCCCAGTGGTGGAGAACGGTAAATTGGTGGGGCTGATAGGGAACAAGGAGATACTAAAAGGGGGGTTCTGATATCTTCAAATGAGCAATTAACCGCCGATCCCGGCGGTTTTTTTTATTGCATTTGTCTACGCCGGATGCTATCCTTACAGCTATGAATTATCTGCCAATGACAAGATCGGAGATGGACTCCCTGGGCTGGGATCAATGCGACATCATTTTGATATCAGGCGACGCCTATGTGGATCATCCCTCGTTCGGCGCCGCCCTGATCGGCCGGGTGCTGGAATCTCAGGGCTTCAAGGTGGGCATCATTGCCCAGCCTGATTGGCATTCCACTGTCGATATCATCCGTCTGGGAAAGCCCCGGCTGTTCTTCGGGGTCACCTCCGGCAACATCGACAGCATGCTCCATCACTACACCGCCAACAAGAAACTGCGCCACGACGATCCCTATTCCCCCGAAGGCCGCCACGGCCTGCGTCCCAACCGGGCGGTCATAGTCTATTCCAACCTGATCCGCCAAGCATACAAGGATGTGCCCATCGTGCTGGGCGGTGTCGAGGCCTCTTTGCGCCGACTGGCCCACTATGATTACTGGGATGATGCGGTGCGGCGATCGATCCTGTTCGACGCCAAGGCCGACCTGCTGGTCTACGGGATGGGGGAGAGGGCGGTGGGCAGGATAGCTCAACTGCTGAATGCAGAATGCAGAATGCAAAATGCAGAATTACAAAGCATACCCGGAACGGCGGCTATTTGCCGAAGTTCGGAGCTTCCGAAGTTCGGAACTTTGGAATATGCCGAGCTGCCGTCGTTTGAGGAAGTGTCAAGTTCAAAGGAAGCGTTCAACCAGGCTTTTGTCATTGCCTCCAATGAGGCCAATCCGTATTTCGGGAAAAGGCTGCTGCAGAAGCACGGGGACCGGTATCTGCTGGTCAATCCCCCGGCCATGTCTTTGGACTCCGAAGAGCTGGACGCGATCTATGCCCTGCCATATCAGCGCCAAGCCCATCCGTCCTATAAAGAACCGATTCCGGCGCTGGAGACCGTCAAATGGTCCATAACTTCGCACCGGGGGTGTTACGGCGGCTGCAGTTTCTGTACTTTGTTCTTTCACCAAGGGCCTATCATTCAATCGCGCAGTATTGAATCAATTATAAATGAAGCCGAACTGCTGGCCAGAGACCCAAAATTCAAAGGGGTCATCAGCGACATCGGCGGGCCCACCGCCAACATGTACGGCACCGGGTGCAAGGCGGCCGGCCGGGAGAAATTCTGCCGGAAGCCCAGCTGCCTGGCCCCGCAGATCTGCGAGAACCTGAAACCGGGCCAACATGCCAGCGTCAAGCTCTGGCACCAAGCCCTGAAAGTGCCGGGGGTCAAAAATATCTTTGTGGCCTCCGGCGTTCGCTACGACCTGGCCCTGCACGATCATAAATATTTAAAAGAACTGATCCAAAAACATACCGGCGGGCATCTTAAAGTAGCTCCGGAACATTGCACCGCCAATGTTCTTAAACAGATGAACAAGCCTGCCCTGAGAATCTTCATTGAATTCATAAAGATCTTCCGCCATTTGAGCAAAAAGGAACAATACCTGGTGCCATACCTTATCTCCAGCCACCCCGGCTGTCAATATGATGATATGCTGGATCTGAAAGCGTTCCTTAAAAGGAACAATTTAACCGTGGAACAGGTGCAGGACTTCATCCCCCTGCCGATGACGGCCTCGGCCGCCATGTATCATACCGGAAAAAATCCCTACACAGGGGAGGAACTTTTTGTGGAAAGAACCGCAGCCGGGAAGCTGAAGCAGCGGTATGCGCTGGAGGCCGCCAGGGGCGATCAGTGGGAAGGGTTCGGAAGGCCGGAGGGTGGAAAAGATAGCTCGGGCCGGATCATGAAAAAGCGCAAATATATAAAGAGGTAGAGGCTGATGATATATCTGAAAAAGATCACACCCGGTTCCTCCGAGGATAAGTTGGAGAAACTGGTTCAGGAGCGGATCCGGGAGGGGGCCGACAAGGAGGAGATAGACCGCCGGATATGGGACCTGTTCGGAGGGGAGTACTGCGTGATGTTCACCGACCTTTCCGGTTTCTCCCGCAACGTGGCCCAGTTCGGAATAATTCACTTCCTGCAGACCATCTACCAGTCGGAATGCATCCTGGGGCCGATAATTGATGAGAACGACGGCCTGGTGCTCAAGTTCGACGGGGACAGCCTGCTGATCGTCTTCCGGGACGTGCCCCAGGCGATTACGGCCGCCGTCGCCATGCAGAGGAAACTCAAAACATTCAATATAAACAAGTCCCAGGAGGAAAAAGTGCTGCTCTGTGTCGGGCTGGGTTACGGCCCCATGCTGAGGATAGGGGATTCGGACATCTTCGGGGCCGAGGTCAACGCGGCCAGCAAGCTGGGCGAGGACGTGGCGGAATCCGGGCAGATACTGGTCACCGAGAACGTCAGGAGGCGGGCCGGTGATCTGTCGGACACCTCCTTTGAGGAGGTTGCCCAGGCCCCCGCCTGGATGGGCAAGGCTTTTGACTTGAAGTATAATTCATAAAAGGGGAATCGCATGATAAAGACAAGTAAATCCCAAAAATCAATCATAAGAAAACCGGCCAAGAATAGATGGTCCAAAGGCCTATACAAGAAGATGATCATTGATCAGAGAAAATTTATGTGGGAACCGGAATACGTTGCCCTTATAGCTAAATGGGTAGGTTTCAAACCGGGCCAGACGGTGGTTGATGTGGGTTGTGGCTTGGGATATCTAGGAACGTTATATTGGCCTCATTTTGGCAAGAATGGTAAATATTGCGGAGTGGATGTCAGCCCGAAGCTGGTAGCCCAGGCCAAGAAGTTGTCCCATAACTGGGCCAAAAGCGGAGAAACGGAATTCAAGATTGGGGACGCTTATAAATTGCCATATCCCGATAAGTTCGTGGATGTAGTAATGTGTCAGACCCTGTTGATGCACTTATCCGATCCGCAGAAGGCCGTGAATGAGATGTATAGGATATTGAAGCCGGGCGGGACCGTGCTGTGCAAAGAGCCGGATAATCTGTCCTGGTCTTTACAGCACGCTCTCACGTCACTTCCGGAATTGTCTATGGAGGATGAACTGTTTTTCCGGAAAATAGATTTTATTTATACCCAGGGCAGGGCAAATTTGGGGCAGGGTTTTTTTAATGCTGCCCCCCGGGTCCCGCTGTGGCTGAAAGCTGCCGGGTTCAGCCAGATTGATGCCAAGAATGCAAGCCAGGCATCGCTCGGGGTTCCGCCATATGAAACGCCCAGGCAAAAGCATGAAATCGCCGAGAAGAAGGAATCGATTCGCAAGAGCAAGGATCCCAGTTATAAAAAACAGGCAAAGGAACACTTTAAAAAAACATTTTTTGCCGGGGGAGGAACCAAATCTGATTATGATAAGTACCTGAAATTACGTAAAAAACACGGACCAAGGAAAAAACTTTATGAACAACAGATAAAGAATGGTTCATATTATTGGTTCAACGCCCGGCAGCTTTTTGCCATAAAAGGAAGCAAACCAAAATAAATTCAGATAGATGGTAAATCAACTATGTCTGAACAAAAGCCCCCTTCTTTGTGGAACCGCAATTTCCTCCTGCTCTGGCAGGGACAGCTGGTCTCCTCGCTGGGCGACAATTTTTACGCCATCGCTTTGGGTTTCTGGGTGCTGGAGAAGACCGGCTCCACCGGCCTGATGGGCACCCTGATGGCCGTCTCCACTTTGCCCCGGGTGCTGATATCCCCCTTTGCCGGGGTGTGGGTGGACCGGACCGAGCGCCGCTCCCTGCTGATCGCCATGGATGTCATCCGGGGGCTGGCCTCGGCCGGGGTGGGTTTGGCGGCTTTCGCGGGGCATCTTGAAATATGGATGGTCTTCGCCGCCGGCATAGTCTTAAGCGTCTGCGGTTCGTTCTTCGGACCGGCGGTCAGTTCGGCCATCCCGGACATCGTGCCGCCGGAGCAGATCGTCCAGGCCAACTCGGTGTTCAGCCTGGCCTACAACGGCACCAGCATCATCGGCACAGCCGGCGGCGGCTTCCTGTACCAGGCGCTCAAAGCCCCGCTGATGTTCCTGTTCGACGGATTTTCCTACATCTTCTCGGCGGCGGCCATACTGTTCATGAGGATCCCGGCCGTCAAGCACCAGTCCCAAAAGGTCAGTTTCTTTCAGGACATGAAAGGGGGGCTGCTGTTCGTCAAGAATTTCAACGGACTTAAATATTCTTTTCTGATCTTCGGGGTGCTGAACTTTTTCGCCAATATCGGGTTCTTTTTGATCCTGCCCATGTTTCAGAAGATACCCTTCCTGGGAGCCGGTAAATATGGGATAGTGATGGGGGTGCTGACCGGGGGGTCATTTTTGGGCTATCTTCTGGCTTCGACCATAAAAATACCCACCGCTAAAAGGTTCATGGTTTTTTATCTGGGGGCCCTGATGAGCGCAGCCTGCATGGCCCTGTTCCCGGTGCATGTCACCATGATCTACATGTCGGCGATGGCGGTCCTGATCGGGCTGTCCATCGCGGTGGTCAACGCCCTGATCAGCGCGGTGATGCAGATAACAGTGCCCCAAGACATGCGGGGCAAGGTTTTTGGGCTGCTGGGCACCATGGCCGGCAGCCTGACCCCCATTGCTTTTGCGGTAGGCGGCTGGCTGGGTGAAGTATTTCCCATAAGGCCTTTGATGTCCGGGTGCTTCATCCTGACCTTCGGGGCTTTCTTCGTGCTGATCTTCGTGCCGTCGGTTATAAGATTCTTTAACTTTGACCCAAGCAAACAGACGTTGGAGGAGATAATGTGACAAGATTGTTGATCTCAGTGAACCATGATATGAAAAATAAGTAATAACTTATTACAGGAAACCGGCCCAAAGTTTTGGCGGTTTTTATTTTTCGCTTACCCCTTGACAAACCACCCCCGCGGGTCTATATTAAAAGCAGCAAAGACTCCATCCCGGTCTGACCATAATAACCTCCTGGCAAAGAAAGCCACCCCATGAATACCCTTCTCATCTATCCGGAATATCCGGACACCTTCTGGGGTTTCAAGCACGCCTTAAGATTCATCCTGAAAAAGGCCAATGTCCCGCCCCTGGGGCTGCTGACTGTGGCGGCCCTGCTGCCCAAGGATTGGACCCTGCGCTTGGTTGACCTCAATCTCAAGAAACTAAAAGAAAAAGATATCGCCTGGGCCGATATGGTGCTGATCAGCGCCATGGATGCCCAAAGGCCATCGGTCCAGCGGATCGTGGATCTCTGCCAAAAGTATCGTGTCCGGACAGTGGCCGGCGGCCCGCTGTTCTCGGCCAACCCCCAGGATTTCCCAGGGATAGATCATCTGGTGCTGAAGGAGGCCGAGATCACCTTGCCATTGTTTCTGGCCGACCTGGAGAAAGGCCAGCCTCAGCATATCTACACCACCGACCAGTGGGCCGACCTGAGCAAGTCGCCTCGTCCCATGTGGGAGCTGGCCGACATCAAAAAATACTCCTCCATGAACCTGCAGTATTCCCGGGGCTGCCCCTACAATTGCGATTTCTGCGATATCTCCATTCTGTACGGCCGGATTCCCCGCACCAAGAGCACCCGACAGGTATTGGGCGAATTGGAGGCCCTTCATAAGATGGGCTGGCGCGGCGGGGTCTTTATCGTGGACGACAATTTTGTGGGCAACAAGGCCCGGCTCAAGGCCGAGGTCCTGCCGCAGATGGTCGCCTGGATGGATGTACATAAGCACCCGTTCACCTTCATCACCCAGGCCTCCATCGAAATGGCCGACGATGACGACCTGCTGTCCCTGATGGCCCGGGCCGGATTCGATCAGGTGTTCGTGGGGATCGAGACCCCGGATGAGAACAGCCTGCAGGAATGCAGTAAATTCCAGAACAAGAACCGGGATATGATCGCCGGGGTCAAGAAGATCCAGGGCTGCGGGATCCAGGTCCATGCCGGATTCATCGTGGGCTTTGACAGCGATCCCAAGAGCATCTTTGACACCCAGATAAAGTTCATCCAGCAGAGCGGCATCGCCACCGCCATGGTCAGCCTGCTCAACATCCTGCCAAAAACAAAACTTTACTGGCGGCTAAAGGACCAGGACCGGTTGACCAAAGAGTTTTCCGGAGATAACACCGATTTTAACTTGAATTTCGTGCCCAAGATGGGCCCGGTCCCGCTGCTGGAGGGATACCGGAAAATTGTCAAAACAATTTACTCCCCGAGGAATTATTACCGGCGGGTGAGGACCTTTTTGCGGGAATACCGGCCGGTCAAAGTGCAAAAGCCCAGGTTTAGCTTCTCCCGGCTGGCGGCCTTTGCCAGTTCCATTGTGGTGCTGGGGTTGTGGAGCAAGGAACGTTTTCAGTACTGGGGCTTGGTCTTCTGGACCCTGTTCAAAAGGCCCCGGCTGTTTCCCACCGCCATCACCATGACCATCTACGGCTACCATTTCAGGAAGGTGTTCCATTGCTGAACGCCCAACCGTCAGTAAAGATGAGAGACCCCTGCCAAAACACCCCGTTCGCCCGGCTCCGGCCGGGTTTTTTGCTTGTAAAGGATCGATAAATCCGCTAAAATACCCACATGTACCTGCCTAAAAAAATATTGGACTCCATAAACTCCCTCGGGCAGATCTACGAAGTGGGCGGAGTGGTCCGGGATCGCATCCGCTACAGCTTGTCGCTGGACACCGGAGGGATCGATCACCATAAATTCTGGTCCTATCCGGCCGAAGAGGTCGATTACCTGGTGACCGGGATGCCGATTGATGCCCTGATATCGGGCCTTGGATATTACGGCCAGGTGGAACTGGCGGGAAGGTCTTTCGGCGTGATAAAGTTTAAATTGCATATTGCAAATTGCCAAGCGAAAACCGTGGATATCGCTCTGCCACGCAAGGAGACCAGCACCGGTTTGGGCCACCGGGACTTTGAGATAGAGTTCGACCCCGATCTGCCGGTGGAACAGGATCTGGGCCGGAGGGATTTTACCGTCAACGCCATTGCTTTGAATGTTGCAAATATCAAATCCCGAATCCCAAATTTGATAGACCCCTATAACGGGCTTCAGGACATCAAAGACCGGCTGATCAGGATGGTAAACCCCCGGGTTTTCAAAGAGGATCCTTTGAGGATGCTGCGGGCCTGTCAGTTCGCCGCCCGGTTCCAGTTCTCCATCGAGCAGGATACCTTCAAGGCCATCAAAAAGAACGCCAGGCTGATCAGGACCGTTTCCCCGGAGAGAATTCAGCAGGAACTGAATAAGATGCTGCTCAAGGCCGACCAGCCATCCATAGGGTTATGGCTGATGCAGCGCAGCGGATTGCTCAAAGAGATATTCCCGGAATTGGAGGCCGGGGTGGATGTCACCCAGCCGGGAGGCTATCACCGCTACAAGGTATTCGAGCATTCCATAAAATCCGTTGACTATGCGCCAAAGAGTTTAGAGATGCGGCTGGCGGCCCTGCTGCACGATATAGCCAAGCCCCGGTGCCGGGAGGTCTTCGAAGGCGGGGCGCATTTCTATGGACACGACAAGCTGGGAGAGAAGATCGCCAAAGAACTGTTGGAAAGGCTGAAATATTCCGGCCAGATCATCTCTCGGGTGGCCCTGTTGGTACGCCGACACATGTTCGCTTTTCCCCAGACCGAGAAGGGCCTGAGGAGGCTGGTTGCCAAGGTCGGCATCAAGGGAGTGTACGATCTGATAGAACTGCGGCGGGCTGATATCCGGGCCCAGGGACGCGGCACCGAGGAGGACGATCGCGAATTGGACCATTTCGAACAGGCCCTCACTGAGGTGATAAACAAAAATCCCCCCTTCACCATCAACGACCTGGAGGTGGATGGGAACATTGTCATGACCGAGTTTCACCTTAAGCCCGGCCCGAAAGTGGGGCGGGTTTTGAGGCGTCTTTTGGACTTCGTGCTGGATCACCCAGAGAATAATAAAAAAGATTTGCTGCTGGACGAGGCTGCCCGCTTGTTGGATACTGTTTGATCGAAGGGGGGTTAGGCCGATTATACTTGACAAAGCGATGGTATTTAGGATAAAATTACAATTCTATAATATTGAAACCTTTGAAAATCATTATTTTATCTTAGGAGCATACACAAGATGAGAAGAGCTAATCTGTGGAAGTTCATCTTGACCATGGTCCTGCTGGTGGCTGCCATCTGGCAGCTGGTGCCCACTCTTAAATTACAGGGCCTCACCGAGCAGCAGAAGGCCGAGATGTCCCATGATGAACTGAATAAACTTTATTCCAAGGCCATCCATCTGGGGCTGGATCTCAAGGGTGGAATGCACATTGTTCTGGAGATAGATCGCCAGGGTATGGCCAAGGCCACGGGCAAACAGCCCAACGAGGTCACAGATAAGGAGCTGTCCGACGCCACCGATCGGGCTTTGGAGATCATCCGCAACCGGGTGGACCAGTACGGCGTGGCCGAGCCATCCATCCAGAAACAGGGCAACGACCGCATCGTGGTGCAGCTGCCCGGGGTGGATCAGGAGAGGGCCCGGGCCCTGATCGGGACCACCGCCATGCTGGAGTTCAAGCTGGTGCAGGAGGACAAGGTCCTCCAGGACGTTCTGGATAAGATTGATAAGGCCCTGCTGGGAGAAAAGGGCCAGGCCCTGATGTCCGATAGCACCATGTTCGGCGACAAGCCGTTCAGTTCGTTGCTGCAGTTCGTCAGCAACAGCGAGATGTCAGCCATGGAGCAGGACCGCGAACTGGTGGTGAAGGCGCTTAAGGACCCCCTAGTGCAGGCCGCCATTCCATCCGATTACGAATTCGCCTGGGGCATCAAGGAGGATCGCGAGGGATATCGCCGCTATCCGTTATATATGCTGAAAAAACAGCCGGAGATCACCGGGGCGGCACTGGCCGAGGCCAGGATGGGCGTGGGAAGCGATGATGATCCGTCCGCTTTGCGGGTCGACTTCACCCTGGTGCGAAAGTATGCCAATTCCTTTTCCCGCATCACTGCCGCCAATATCAAACGTCGCCTGGCTATAGTGCTGGACGGCACCGTCAAATCGGCCCCGGTCATCCAGGGCCGGATACCCAACGGAAGCGGGCAGATCACCATGGGCAACGCCACCACCGAGGAGGCCCGGGATCTGGCGATAATCCTGCGGGCTGGCGCCCTGCCGGCCCCGGTATCCATTATCGAGGAGCGCTCGGTGGGCCCGACCCTGGGTATGGATTCCATCTCCAACGGCGTAAAGGCCTCCATCATCGGCGCCATTGCGGTGATCTTATTTATGGTAATATATTACGCCCTGGGCGGTCTGGTGGCAGTGCTGGCCCTGGCCTTCAATATCATTATGCTGCTGGCGGTAATGGCCGCCTTCCGCACCACTTTGACCCTGCCGGGCATCGCCGGCATCGCTCTGACGGTCGGTATGGCGGTGGATGCCAACGTGCTGATCTTCGAGCGCATTCGCGAGGAACTGCGGGCCGGCAAGACAGTGCGGGCCTCCATAGATGCCGGGTATGAGCGGGCCTTTTCCACCATCCTGGATGCCAACGTCACCACGGTGCTGGCGGCGGTGGCCCTGTACTTTTTCGGCACCGGCCCGATCAAGGGATTTGCAGTGACCCTGATAATAGGTCTGGCCATCTCGATGTATACCGCCATTCTGGTGACCAGGATGATCTTTGACTGGATCACCGTCAAGTGGAACCTGCAGAAGCTGCCGATTTAAGGAGATATGACAATGATTTCTTTTTTCCATCATCAATCGAATTTCGGGTTCATCAAGAACCGCTATAAGGCCTATGCTTTTTCCATCGCCCTCTTCATTGCCACCATCGTTTCGGTCTTCCTGCATGGCGGGCTGAAGCTGGGGGTTGATTTCACCGGCGGGACCATGATGCAGATACACTTTTCTACCCCGGTGCCCACCGATCAACTGCGTAAGGCCCTTAACGACGGGGGCATTCCCAGCGTGGAGATCCAGAAGGTCAAGGATACAGATCTCATAAAGAATGCCTTCATGATCCGCACCGGGCTGACCGAGGAAAAATCCGGCCAGGAGGAGGTCAAGCCAAGTTCGATAGTCGAGAGGATAAAGACCGTACTGGGCCAGAGATTTCCCGATAACCAGGTCACCATCGATAGCAACGAAACGGTGGGGCCGAAGATAGGGAAGGAGCTTCAACGGAACGCCATATGGGCGGTGCTGATAGGGTGTGTACTGATCCTTATCTATGTGGCCTTTCGGTTCGACTTCCGTTTCGGGGTGGCCGCGGTGGTGGCCATCTTCCACGACGTGCTGTGCACCCTGGGTTTCATTTCGGTGACCAACATGGAATTCAACCTGCAGTCGGTGGCGGTGCTGCTGACCGTCATCGGTTATTCCATCAACGATTCCATCGTGGTGGCAGACCGGATCCGGGAGAACCTGCGCAAATCGCAGAAGGAGACCTACCCCGAGCTGATCAACCGCAGCATCAACGAGACCCTGTCTCGGACTGTGATCACAGTGATCACGGTGTTCCTGGTACTTCTGGCCCTGCAGTTGTTCGCCGGCCGGGTGCTTTCGGACTTCACCAAACCGCTGTTGTTCGGGCTGGTGATAGGTACCTATTCTTCGATATTCGTGGTCTCTTCGCTGGTGGTGGACTGGGAATTAAAATCGCCCACCAAACGCAAGAAATAATGTTCTTCACCGATTTGCGGCTAGTTAGAGATTGACAGAGGCAATAAAATTTTGTATAATTCAACGTTTCTGGTGGGGTCGTAGTTCAGTTTGGCTTAGAACGCCGGCCTGTCACGTCGGAGGTCGCGGGTTCGAACCCCGTCGGCCCCGCCAGAACAAAAGAAACCCCGTCTTGCGACGGGGTTTCTTTTGTTCTTTTTGGTCATACCCGGGTAAAACCTAATTTCAATAATAATCTCAGCATCGGCTGGTTGCTTTGCTCGACCTCCGTTCGGATTTCCGAGACGCCCAGTTTGAGCAGCATTTGTATGCGCCGTTTGGTTAATTCTGCGCCGTAGCCTTTACCTTGAAGAACTTTAGGCACTCCCAGAGTATCCAAGAAGCCGATCAGTATCTCATTCTGCATTTCCGTTCGGATCTGGCCAGCCGCCACCGGTGTTCCTGCCTGATACATCACCAGGCAATCCCCCCGTTTATACCAACCTTCGGCGATATCCAGTTCAAAAAGGTCGTGGGTCATGGGCGGCGGGCCGTATGCATCACTGATGACCAGAAGGAAATCATTTTCAATGACACTAGTGACGGCTGGTCTGACTTCAAATTCCGGACATCCCGGTATGATTTTAGGGAATGGAGTTTTAAGTATTAAGTTAACGTCATTATTTTGGCCCTTCAGAGATGAATCAGGCATTTGCCGAAGCCCCCCGGGAGAATTCGGTTATCAGATCCATCGAAGTCCGGGCTGACCACTTGACGCAGGAGCGGCAGGTCTCTTTAAGGTCCCGGTTGGCATGGGCCTTCTGACCCTCGGGGGTCTTAAGATCAACTCCGATCAGGTCGCGGCATTGGGAACTGCCGAACTTTTCCAGGAAACCGTTGAACAGACGGTCTGCCGCCGGATAACACGGATCCCGGCTGCCGTGGTTGTCGTCCCGGCCCAGGGCCAGACCGATGACCATGATCCCTCCGGTCAGCGCCCCGCACAGGTTTCCGTTGCGGGCGATGCCGCCCCCGAACCCGGTGGCGATCCTGGGCAAACTGCGGCCGTTTGGCATATTAAGATATTCACTTATTGCCATCAGCACCGATTCGGCGCAGTTGTATCCGGAATCGAAATTTTCCAACGCCCTGGCCGAAACATCCATAATTATCCGTTCCTTATTATTTTTAGAGTTGCACTTCAAAATGGATTATACCCAGCATTATATATTAAAATTGCTCCAAATGTAAGCCCCCTGAAATTTAAGCTTTATAAACAGTTGCTGTAATGGTATCATTTCAGCAAAAGCTACTTAACAATTCAGCAAAATGGTGCGGCCGAGGGGAAAAGCTGGTTCCCTAGGCATGACCCAACGGCACTGTAAGTCGTTTTTCCTCTTGACAAAAGGGTGATTTTTATGTATACTTCTCGTCTATTCTGGAAAAACAGCCCTCAAGGATGTTTTTGAGGGCTTATTAGTTGTTTATAAGGAGCAGGTTTAATGAAGACTTATGTTGCCAAAAAAGGGCAGGTAGAACACCGCTGGTTCTTGGTGGATGCCAAGGGAAGATCGTTGGGGAGGCTGGCCACCCAGATAGCCATGCTGTTGAGGGGCAAGGGCAAGCCCCAATTCACCCCCAACACCGACTGCGGAGACCATGTGGTGGTGATCAATGCCGCCCAGGTGCGCCTGACCGGAGCCAAGATGGAGAACAAGGTGGCTTACCGTCACAGCGGCTATCAGGGGGGCTTGCGGACCATTAACTACGGCAGGGTACTGCAGGGCAAAAAGCCCGAGAGGGTGGTTGAAATGGCCGTCAAGGGCATGCTGCCCAAGACCAAGCTGGCCCGCAGCAATTTCAGCAAGCTTCATGTGTATGCCGGCGACAAGCATCCCCATGTGGCCCAGGCCCCACAGGCCCTGGCTAAGTAGAAATTTTCCAATATCACGGCCGGTCTTCCGGCCCAGATGGATTTTATTTAGGAGGTTAGATGACCCAGAACGTTATTCGGGCGACCGGGCGCCGCAAATCGTCTGTTGCCCAGGTTAAAATGACCCCGGGGCAGGGGAAGATGACGGTCAACAACAGGACCTGCGAGGAGTACTTCTGCCGTCCCACCCTGGTAATGATGGTGAAGCAGCCGCTGGAACTTACATCCCAGCTGGGAAAATTCGATATTTGGGCCAAGGTGGAAGGCGGCGGGGTGGCCGGCCAGGCCGGGGCCCTGAGGCTGGGAATATCCCGGGCCCTCAACCTGGTGGAGCAGGAGCTGCGCCCCCCGCTTAAATCGGCCGGATTGCTGACCCGGGACCCCCGCGAGAAGGAAAGAAAAAAATACGGCCAGAAGAAGGCCAGAAAGAGATTCCAGTTCTCCAAACGTTAATATCTTTTTAGGTTTGCGGGACCGGGATGCTCTAAATACCAAATCACATGTCCGGCGTTAAATCCCGCCAGTGGTGTCCGGTTTTTAAACCGGATTCTGGCGGCAGCCGGGCAGAGGAACAACCAACATATTAATCGGAAGGAAAAGGCAGAGTGGCTAGTTTTACCATCAAAGACCTGCTGGAGGCCGGAGTTCATTTCGGCCACCAGGCCCCGCGCTGGAACCCCAAGATGAAGAAGTTCATCTTTGACGAACGCAACGGGATCCATATCATAGACCTGCAGAAGACCGTCAAGTGCCTGAATACGGCCATCGAGACGGCGGGCCGGATGTCGGAGAGCGGCGATGAGTTTCTGTTCGTGGGCACCAAGAAACAGGCGGTGGACGTCATCAAGGAAGAGGCCCAGCGCTGCGGCATGCATTATGTGGCCGACCGCTGGCTGGGCGGCATGCTGACCAATTTCTCCACCATCCAGAAGAGCATCAAGCGGCTCAAGGAACTGGACAAACTGGCCGTCAGCAGCTATCAGGGATACACCAAGAAAGAGGCCCTGGGCATGGAGCGGGAACGCACCAAGATGGAGAAGGTGCTGTCCGGGGTCAAGGAAATGCGCCGGATGCCGGGAGCGGTGATAGTGGTCGATTGCAAGAAGGAGCGCCTGGCCATTGCCGAGGCCAATCGGCTGGACATCCCGGTGATAGCCCTGGTGGACACCAATGTGGATCCCGATCCGGTGACCTACCCGGTGCCGGCCAATGACGACGCCCTCCGCTCCATAAAAATGATCGTCAATTTATTATCCGAATCCATCATAGAGGGCCGGGCCAAGTATCAGCGTGATATGGAGACCCAGTCCAATGAAAGCCATGCTGCCGGAGGGGCCGGCGAAGATGCCAAACCCCGCAGACACCTATCGGACCGCGGAGCCCGCCGGCCGGAGAATAAAGAGGGCGCCAGGGGCGCCCCCAGGACCGGAGCCCCCAGGCGCGCAGTTGGCGGTGGCATGCGGGGATCGGGTGCGGGACCCAGAGCCAAACAGCCGGCCGATAAGCCGGCCGACAAGAAAGAATAGAAAGGACCAGATAGATGTCATTCACTGCAGAGGATGTCAAGAGTTTACGGGACAAGACCGGCGCCGGCATGATGGCCTGCAAAGAGGCCCTAAAAGCCTGCAACGGCAATATTGACGAGGCGGTGGAGTACCTCCGCAAGAAAGGCATTGCCTCGGCCGATAAGAAGACCGGACGAGCTACCGGGGACGGTTTGGTCGAAGCATACATTCACATGGGCGGCAAGCTGGGGGTGATGATAGAGGTCAACTGCGAAACAGATTTCGTGGCCCGCACCGAACAATTCAAGGGCTTGGTCAAGGAACTGGCGATGCAGGTGGCTGCCTCAAACCCCACGGTGGTCTCCCGGGAGCAGGTGCCGGCCGAGATGATAGAAAAGGAAAAGGATATCTACCGGGAGCAGGTGCGCGGCTCAGGCAAACCGGAGAACGTGGTGGAAAAGATCGTGGGCGGCAAACTGGACAAGTTCTATTCCGAGATCTGCCTGCTGGAACAGCCCTATATCAAGGAACCGCAGAAGAACATCGATACCCTGATCAAGGAGACCATAGCCAAACTGGGGGAGAATATCACGGTCAAAAGGTTCGTCCGTTTCCGGTTGGGTGAATAAACAGCAACAAAAATCGCAGGTCCCATTTTGAGCCCAGATTCAAAATACCGCAGAATACTTTTAAAGCTTTCCGGCGAAGCCATGGGCGGAGCCGAAGGCCGGGGGATAGATCTCCCCTCGCTGGAGAGGATAGCCGATGAGGTTTTGACGATTAAGGAACTGGGCGTTTCCATTGGGGTGGTCATCGGCGGGGGAAACCTCATCCGAGGCACCCAGGTCAAGGACAACGGCATCAGCCGGGTCACCGCGGACAACATGGGGATGCTGGGCACGGTGATCAATTCCCTGGCCCTGCAGAGCGTGCTGGACAAAAAAGGCTGCCAGACCAGAGTGATGTCGGCGGTGGATATGCCCAAGTTCGCTGAGCCCTATATAAGGCGGCGGGCCCTCAGGCACCTGGACAAGGGCCGGGTGGTCATCATGGCCGCCGGAACCGGCAACCCCTATTTTTCCACCGATACGGCAGCCGCCCTTCGGGCGGTGGAGATGGAGGCCGAGGTGCTGCTGAAGGGCACCAAGGTTGACGGGGTCTATAATTCCGACCCCAAGAAAGACCGATCCGCCAAGAAGTACCAGACATTGAGCTTCAGCCAGGTGCTGGCCGACAAGCTGGCGGTGATGGACCTGACCGCGGTATCGCTGTGCATGGAAAATCATCTGCCGATCATCGTGTTCGATCTCAATAATTCGGGAACCTTGAAACGGATAATCCAGGGCGAAAGATTGGGAACCATTGTTAAGGAGTAAGCCATGTTGCCACAGCTATACCAGGAGTTGGAACGAAAAATGGCCAAGGCAGTGGATGTTCTGAAAGGGGAATACTCCGGTATCCGCACCGGGCGGGCCAATCCGGCCCTGTTGGACGGTATCAAGGTGATGAGCTACGGAAATCTGACGGCCCTTAACCAGGTGGCCGGCATCTCGGTGCCGGAATCCAGGATGCTGGTGATCCAGCCCTGGGACAAGACCCTGATACCCGAGATAGAGAAGGCCATCATGAAGTCCGAACTGGGCCTGAACCCCATCAACGACGGGAAGGTGATCCGCCTGCCCATCCCCACCCTGACCGAGGAGCGGCGCCACGAGCTGGTCAAGCTGGTAAAGAAGATGTCCGAGGAAAGCAAGGTGGCCGTCCGCAACATCCGGCGGGAGGCCAACGACGAGATAAAGAAACTGGAGAAGGACAAGAAGGTATCCGAGGATGAATCCAAAAAGGCCCACGACAGGACCCAGGAATACACCAACAAGTTCATCGAGCAGATCGAAGAGACCCTGGCCAGAAAAGAAAAAGAAATAATGGAAGTATAATAATTGGAGGATTGGCCCAATGCCGTACGTGATAACCGAAGAATGCGTGGCCTGCGGTAGCTGCGTGGATTCCTGCCCCAACGGAGCGATAATCGAGGGCGAAGACAAGTTCGAGATCACCGAGGACTGCGTTGACTGCGGGGCCTGCGTGGATGCCTGCCCGGTCAATGCCATCAAGGAAGGCTAAAGGAACCAACGCAGATCGAAAGGGCGCTCCCGGTCCCGGCATTAAAGCCGGGATGAAAGGGGCGCCTTTGCTCTTATCCGACACCACAACCACCAAGGCGCCAAGACACGAAGTCAATCAAAATTTCAATTAAAAATGAAGCACGGCACCGATAATAAAACAGAGATGAAGAACCTTCCGGTCCACCTAGGGGTGATCATGGACGGCAACGGGCGCTGGGCCAAACGTCGGGGTCTTCCCCGGCTGGCCGGGCACCGGGCCGGCATGAAGTCGGTCAAGCAGATCGTCAACTCCTGCGGGGAGATCGGCATCAGATATCTGACCCTCTACGCCTTTTCGGTGGAGAACTGGCTGCGGCCCAAGGCCGAGGTCACCGGGCTGATGAGGATCTTGCGGGAATACCTGCTGGGGGAGATCGACGAGCTGGACGGCAAAGGGGTCAAGATCGTGGCCAGCGGCCGGATCGAGGACCTGGAGAAGACCGCCCAGAAGATCCTCAAAGACTGCATAAAAAGGACCGAGCATAACAAGGGGCTGGTGCTCAATCTGGCGCTTTCCTACGGCGGAAGGGCCGAGCTGGCCGATGCCGTCAAGAGTCTGGCCCAGGATATAAAATCCGGACATTTGAATCCCGACAAGATAGATGAATCCGTGATTTTGAAACACCTGTACCATCCGGAGATCCCCGACCCCGATCTGATCATCCGCACCTCCGGGGAGCACCGTCTGTCGAACTTCCTGATCTGGCAGAGCGCCTATTCCGAATTTTATTTTACCGAGGTGCTGTGGCCGGATTTCGGCCGGGAGGAACTGATGCGATCCCTGCTGGAATTTCAGGGCCGGGAGCGGCGCTTCGGCCGGGTATGAGTCAAGTTACGGTGGGATATAAAAAAAGTGGAGACTTCTAACCACCAAGGCACCAAATTTATTTAAACCTATAATCAAAAATAAATTCAGTTTGGCACCGCAGTATCACTTCGACATTGCTTGGTGTATGCCTGGTGGGAAACCCTGACTAATGTTGATCAGGTTAGTTAATAAGTAATAGGATGAGATATGACCGATCAAAACAACATCGAAGAATTCAGGCCCAAGGATAAAAGCTTCAAAAGCCGATTCTCCACGCTGGGACTACGCGCTTTGGTGGCATTGGCCGGCATCCCCCTGATGCTGGGGATGTCCTATCTGGGAGGTTTCTGGCTGGCCGGGCTGGTGGCGGCCCTGTCGTTTTTGGGCCTGTGGGAATTCTACGGACTGGCCAGGGCCAAGGGGCTGTATCCCCTGACCTGGTGGGGCCTGTCCGGGGGGATGATCCTGCTGGCCTTTCTGGGCCTGAGATGGCAGTTTCTGTTGGCCCTATTGGTCCTGTGGGTGATGCTGATAATGTCCCGGATGGTCTTCAGGGACGAGGTAAAGGAATCCATCAGCCGCATCGGCATAACCATCATGGGCGTTCTGTATATCCCCTTCTTGTTCGGACATATGTTGTTGCTGCGGACCGACTATAGTTTTACAGGATATAAACTGTTGTTCTTTTCCATGGCCCTGGTCTGGCTGTGCGACACCGGGGCCTATTTTTCGGGGATGATGCTGGGGAAGCATCCCCTGGCGCCGCATATCAGCCCCAAGAAGTCAATCGAAGGGCTTATCGGCGGGCTGGTGGTGACCATCGTTACGGCGGTGCTGCTCCAGAGATGGTGGCTGTGGGAGATATCGCTGATTGATTCTCTGATCATGGCCGCCGGGGCGGTGGTGCTGGGCACCCTGGGAGATCTGGTGGAATCGCTGTTCAAGCGGGATGCCAGCGTCAAGGATGCCGGCAATCTGCTGCCGGGCCACGGCGGGATACTGGACCGGTTCGACAGCATGCTGTTCGTGATACCCTTTGTTTATTGGTATTTCCGGTTGTTTGTGATAGGGTGATGTGGATAATTAATAATATTTTTATATATGGCAATTGATATGTGGTACTTCTTAATATTCATAATGGGCGGTATAGGTATATATTCAGGTGTTACAGGTCTACGAAAAAAGGGGCGGGGTTCAATATATGAGCATGCTTCGCTTTTATAGTTAATTGCCGGTATATTAGCTATGGCTTTTTTATTGTCTTTATTTATAAAAAAATGATAATAAATTTAATCCTGCTTCACAGCGGGTCTTCTTATGTGCCTTTTGATTATTTTCCCACTTTGTAGTAAAATCCTTTATTCGTAAATTATAAATTGTTATTATACCCGCAACCGATTTTCTGGTCATAGGCTCCGGCATAGCCGGGCTGACCTTTGTTATACGTTACTTTCTTATGACTAAGAAAGTAACCAAAGAAGTCTTTACCGCCCAGTTGCGCGGTGTGTGTGGCGTCCGCTCCGGCATTCACTGAACCAGAACCGGCCATAAGCCAATAACCCACTGAATGCTTTTCCGGAGCTGCAGCAATGCCGCTCCACTGATGGCGGGGCACCGGAGGGCTATGATATTTTTGTCTGATAAAAGGTCGCATTAGCTCTGTTGCTGAAAAGAGGAGGCCGTTGAGAATTTGGCATTGTTCGAGCGAAGCGAGTTTGTCAAATTCAGGCCGACGATATAAGACTGCCGAGCAGAGGTTTAGCGACGAGCTTTTGACCTCACCCTTCCCTCTCCTAATGCTTTAGGAGAGGGGTAGGGGAGAGGTTCGGAACAAAAAAGAAAAAGAACAAAGCTAATCCGCGATCTGTCGCCTATACGTAATAAAATTATTTTATATTAAATATGCCCTCAACCGATTTTCTGGTCATAGGCTCCGGCATAGCCGGGCTGACCTTCGCCCTAAAGGCTGCCGAGCACGGCAAGGTGACCATCGTCACCAAGAAGGACGACACCGAGTCCAACACCAATTACGCCCAGGGCGGGGTGGCGGCGGTGTTCGGCTCCGACGACGGCATCGAGGACCACATCCGCGATACCATCGAGGCCGGGGCCGGGCTGTGCAACCCGGAGGCCGTCCGGGCCATGGTCAGCGAGGGGCCGGAGCTGGTGCAGGAGCTTTCCCAGATGGGGGTGGGGTTCACCATGAACACCCAGGGGGGGCTGGACCTGGGCAAGGAGGGCGGGCACTCCAAAAGAAGGATCGTCCACGCCAAGGACTACACCGGGTTCGAGATCGAACGGGCCCTGGTGGCCAAGACCCGGGGGCACTCCAACATCACCGTTCTGGAGCATCACCTGGCCATAGACCTGATCACCGGCCGGCAGGGCGAAAGAATCAGCTGTCTGGGGGCTTATGTGCTGGACACCAGGACCGGGGAGATCGAAGGCTATTCCGCCGGAATAACCTTCCTGGCCACCGGCGGGGGCGGTCAGGTCTACCTGCATACCACCAACCCGGCCATTGCCACCGGCGACGGCATAGCCATGGCCTACCGGGCCGGGGCCACCATCGCCAACCTGGAGTTCGTCCAGTTCCATCCCACCACCCTGTACCAGTCATCATTTGAAGAGAACGAACGCTCCTTTCTGATATCCGAGGCGGTGCGGGGGGAGGGCGGGGTGCTGTGCGACAAGGGCGGCCGGAAATTCATGCCCGGCTATCATCCCAGGGCCGACCTGGCCCCCCGGGATGTGGTGGCCCGGGCCATAGATTCGGAATTGAAGGCCTCGGGCGAGATGTGTGTCTTTCTGGACATCTCCTCCATCGGACCGGATAAATTCCAAAAAAGGTTTCCCAATATCTTTCAGGGCTGCCAGCAGCGGGCCATAGACCTGGGCCGGGGGCTGATCCCGGTGGTGCCGGCCGCCCATTATCTATGCGGCGGGGTGAGGACCGACCTGTGGGGGCGCAGCGACATCAGCCGGCTGTATTCCGCCGGGGAGACCGCCTGCACCGGGGCCCACGGGGCCAACCGGCTGGCATCCAACTCCCTGCTGGAGGCCCTGGTCTTCGCCGCCCGGGCCGCCAGGGCCTCGATTGAAGAGTTGAAATCACCGGACAAGATAAAGCCGTGGGACTACGTGGGTTCGGTCCAAAGCCGGGAAAGGGTGGTGGTAAGCCACAACCTTCATGCCGTCCGGCTGCTGATGTGGAACTATGTGGGGATAGTGCGCTCCGATACCAGGCTGGCGATGGCCAAAAACAGGCTGCAGGCCATCGCCGGTGAGATCAGGGATTATTACTGGAAATACCGGGTGACGTCCGATCTGGTGGAGCTGAGGAACCTAGTGAGCCTGGCCGGACTGATAATCGACTGTGCCGACAACCGCCGGGAATCCCGGGGCCTGCATTTCACTCAGGATCATCCGGAAACGGACGACCGGCATTTTCGGCGGGACACCCTGGCCAATTCGGGACATATCAATTTGTCTTGACAAACAATAAACTGATTGGTATAATCCCATCAATAGGTCGTTCCGAAATTAAATTCGGGACGACCTAATTAGTCAAAAAGACCACCTATCTTCAAAAATTTATTTCATTGAGGCGGCAACAGGATCATGGCTATAAAACTATCCAACCTGATCGATGAATCACTTATTATTCCGGAGCTTTCCGCCCAGGACGCCGACAATGTCCTGAGGGAATTGATCAACAAGGCCTTCAACAGCAAACGGCTGTCGGCCAGGGAAACGGCCGAGGAAATGCGGGACATGGTCCCCGGGGTCGGCTCCCAGATGGGCCGGAACATCATTCAGCGGGGCGAGACCGAGCTGTTCGATCGGATAAAATATCGGGAATCGTTGGGCACCACCGGCATCGGCGAGGGGGTGGCCATCCCCCATGCCAGAAATGCGATGGTCAAAGAGATGGTACTGCTGATGGGCCGGTCAAAAAACGGGATTGATTTTTCTTCACTGGACGACAAGCCGGTGCATCTGTTCTTCCTGCTGCTGATCCCCCAAGAGGAGAAGGTAAAGAACCTGGCGGTACTGGCGGAGATAGCCCGGATGGTGAAAAAGCCGGACTTTATAAATCAGTTGCTGGAGGCTCCGGACGCCAGGGCGGTATATAAATTACTGAAGAAGTCCGAGGAATGAAACTGGAAAGAAAAATATACAATCAGATATTCCGCGTGGAGATGACCCCGGCCCGGATTTTAGTCCTGGGCTTTTCTATTGCCGTTCTATTGGGGGCCCTTTTGCTGTACCTGCCGTTCTCCACCACCGCCGGCCATCACTGCAGCTTTGTGGATGCCCTGTACACCTCCACCTCGGCGGTCTGCGTCACCGGACTGATAGTCAAGGATACCGCCAAGGACTTTACACCGGCCGGGAAAATAATAATACTTTTTCTGATACAGATAGGCGGGCTGGGATACATGTCGTTGGCTACGGTCCTGTCTTTGATGGTGGGCCGGAAGATATCATTGCGGGAGCGGCTGATAATCCAGGAGGCATACAACATCCTTACCTTGGAGGGGCTGGCTCGCTTTGCCACCCGGATTCTCCGGGTCACTGCCGTACTGGAGGGCCTGGGGGCAGTTATTTTAAGTCTGCACTGGTGGAAGACGGGATTTCCTTTGCCCAAAGCCATAGTGTTGGGAGTCTTTCATTCGGTCTCCGCCTTTTGCAACGCAGGCTTTTCATTATTTTCCAATGGCCTGCTGGATTACGCCGCCGACCCGGTGGTATCTCTGACTATCTGTGGTTTGGTGGTATCCGGGGGGCTGGGTTTCATTGCCATCAGCGATATCTACAAGACCGGCATCCAGAGGACAGAGAAGAGACTGACCACTCACAGCAAGCTGGTGATACTGATGACCGTGAGCCTTATTATCGCGGGAACGATATTGATATATCTGTTGGAACGGAATAACACCCTGATCAATTTATCGGCATCCGGCAAGTGGCTGGCGGCATTGTTCCAGTCCATAACGCCGCGAACCGCGGGGTTCAACACGGTCAATGTAGGGCTGATGCACTTTCCCACCCTGATGCTGGTAATAATACTGATGTTCATCGGGGCCTCGCCGGGCGGGACCGGCGGCGGCATCAAGACCACCACCTTCGGGGTGATGATGGCCTCCATCTGGAGCACACTCACCGGGCGCAGCCGGGTGCTGATCTTCAAGAAGCGCCTGGAGCATGAGTTCATCAACCGGGCCTTCGTGCTGAGCGCCATCGCCGCCATGATGCTGGTGACGGTGACCCTGTTGCTGCTGCAGGCAGAGACGGCGCATTTCTCGGCCGAGAATATGATGCCGGTGCTGTTCGAAGTGGTGTCCGCCTTCGGCACGGTGGGGCTGTCCATCGGCTCGGCCATCAATCCTTTATTAAGCTTTTCCTACGATTTCGGCAATTGGGGAAAACTGCTGATCATCCTGACCATGTTCGCCGGGAGACTGGGGCCGCTGACCATGGGCAGCGCAGTGGTGTGGCGCCGCAAGGACAAGCCGTTCGAATACCCCGAGGCCAAGGTGCTGATAGGATAATCATTAACTGTTGAGAACCCCGGAGCGAATTGTTAATCCGTACAGGTTGTTGGCCTTAAAGTCTATTGATAATAACTCCGTTTTAATGATATAATAGTAACGAATTTAAGCAGGGAGCCATGAGACAATTTGCCGTAATAGGGCTGGGGCAGTTCGGGTCCAGCGTGGCCCTGTCGCTGGCCGAAAAGGGCTGCGATGTGCTGGCCATAGACAGCGATCAGGATAGGGTGGATGAGATCTCGGAACAGGTCAGCCAGTCGGTGACGGTTGACGCCGCCGACGAGAAAGCCCTTAAATCACTGGGCATGAAGGATATCGATGTGGCCATCGTGTCCACCGGCGAGGATATCGAGGCCTCCATCTCCATCGTGCTGATCCTCAAGGAGATCGGGGTCAAGGAGATCATCGCCAAGGCGGTGACCCCCATTCACGGCACCATCCTTAAAAAGGTGGGGGCCGACCGGGTGGTCTTCCCGGAGAGGGACATGGGGGAGCGGATAGCCGAGAGCCTGGCCTCGCCCAATGTCATGGATTACAGCGAGATCTCCGACACCCACAGCATCGTTGAACTGGTGGCCCCCAAGAAATTCTGGACCAAGAAGATCTCCGAGTTAAAATTTGAAGAGAACACGATGGTCTCCATCGTGGCCATCAAGCGAAAGGTCCCGGTGATCACCCAGGAGGGAGAGACAGAGTTCCGGGAGGAGATAAACATAAAACCTTCCCCCGATGAGAAGATCAACCGATCCGATATTTTGATCATGATCGGCAGTTTTGAGGGCATCCAGAAGGTCCGGGGAATTTAATAATACGATCAATTAACAGGTTATTTTGATGGACAGTGATAATAATCAGGAGTTGGAAAAAAAACTAGCCCAGAAAAAAAAGGCAATCGAGACCATAATAGAAATGGGCAAGTTCTATTTTCTGAACCAGAAATTCGACGAAGCTGTGGCGGAATACAAAAAAGCCATAGCCCTGGATCCCAAATGCATTGATGCCTTCTATAATCTGGGCATTACCCTGGAGGCCATCAGCGATCAGGACGGCGCCCGGGACGCTTTTGCCAAAGTGATCGAACTGGAGCCGGGCAACAAAGGGGCCCTGGAGCATTATGACCGGCTGGTGGAGGATTAGCGGAATAGCCTATAATATTTAAACATTTTATTTAAACATTTTGCTTGACAATAAACCTATCATTGTGCTACAACTTCCTTTGTGAAAAACAAGAAAGCCTTATATCACGGGCTTGCTTGCATAGGGGGCCATAATTTAAAAGCCTTTGTTCGCAGTTTTAATAGCTGCGGACAGGGGCTTTTTGTGTTTGTTATTTTACTTTTATTCATAGGTTGCGATTGTACAAATCCTACCACTGTTACCCCGCCACCTTACGATCCACCAATCTTTATTGATAACGAAGCAGCTTGGTCGCCGGATGGTTTTGAGATTGCGTATTATCATGCCGGTGTAGATTCCGGGGGCATATATATAATTAATGCAGACGGTACAAATAGACGACCATTTTTATTGAATAGCCAATCAAATAAATCGTGGGGCTTGCCTGATTGGTCCCCCGATAGTAAATGGTTGTTATTAAATGAACTCAACAGCGCCCAAATATTTAAAATTAAATATCCCACAGGGGACAGCTTAACACAGCTTACATTTAGTGGTAGCAATTTTTTCCCGTCATGGAATTCAGATGGAATGAAAATAGCTTGGGATATCTCAACAGGTGATTCAATAATGGGCACTTGGATTATGAATCAAGATGGCTCTGATAAAAAACGGGTTTATCCTTATGGAAGGATGCCGGATTGGTTGCCAGGTAGTGGATTGCTTGTTTATTCAGGTCCTTCAGAAGGGACTAGTGAGTCACAAATATGGATAATGGATACTACGGGTAATAATAGATCCCGTATAACCAATTTTAATATTGCCAACCGATATCCAAAAGCCTCGCCGGATGGTTCTAAGATAGTATTCAGTTCCCATGCAGATGGTCAAGCATTCAGGGTTTGGGTAGTTAATTCAGATGGGAGCAATCCGATAAAACTAACAGAAACTGGTGGTGATAAACCAGCTTGGTCGCCTGATGGCACAAAAATAGTATATTGTAATACTGTGAATGGCCATCTGTGGACCATGAACTCGGACGGAAGCAATAAAAAACAATTAACCTTCTAACAGAAAGAAGACCCCAATGAAATCGTTCAAATTCTTTTCAACAGCACTGTTTGTGCTGTTCACCAGCAGCATATTTAATGCAGCCTCCGGCGCTGAACTGTATGTAATGTTTAAACCAAATATAGTCAAAACAGAGGCTGCTGTTTTTGCAAAGGGGCAAGTGACTACCGACTTTATACAATCAAAATCTGTTACCACAATTTTGAATAAATATGGTTGCTCCAGCATCAACGCCACTGTTCCCAAAGAATGGGCTGATACTATTTCTTATGCAGAAGATGGCAGCTTGATAAAAACGCTTGATCTTTCCCGTATTTATAAAATGGTTTTTCCTGAAACAAAGGAAAATTTAAATTCGTTGATCAATGAGTTGGAAAACGATCCAGATGTTGCGTTTGTTGATAAACCCTTTAATATTGTTCTACATGCTGTTCCCGACGACCCATCCTTTGGTTTACTGTGGGGCTTGTCGCAAAGCAACGATTGTGATATTGACGCTACCGAAGCGTGGGATGTTTTTAAAGGGAGTAGCAGTATAATAATTGGCATCATGGATACGGGCGTCAAATTAGATCATGAAGATTTATATGGGAAGGCTTCTGGCGAAGAACCGACGGGTTCAACTTCCTCGGATGGACATGGCACCCATGTTGCAGGAACAGCCGCTGCAATTGCCAATAATGGCAAAGGTGTAACTGGGGTAGATTGGAATGCAAGAATTTATTCAAAAAATGTGCTTTCCTTAGGAGATGACCCCACAAAAATGTATCTATGCCTTAAAAGCGCTGTTGATAATGGATGTCATGTTTTAAATAATAGTTGGGGTGATGGTGGTGATGGCACTTTCAATCGTTCTGCAATAAGAAGTGCCTTTGCATATATGTACAAAATGAATAGGGTGGCAGTTACATCTATGGGAAATAACAATACTTCCACGCCACAATCACCAGCTGCTTTTGGGCAGGGAATTATTGCAGTGGGTGCCACTGATAAATATGATGCGAGAGCATCTTATTCAAGCTATGGTTCACATATCGATGTGGTTGCGCCAGGTGGTGAAACCTATAATGATAATCGTGCTATTTATTCGTCCAGTTTTGTTTCGACAACATCTTATGAATATAAAGCAGGCACTTCAATGGCTGCGCCCCATGTATCGGGTTTGGCATCGTTGCTTAAAGGATACAACCCAAACCTTTCTAATGATGATATTGAACAAATTATACGGATTTCCGCGGACAATGTCCCAAATATGGGTGGGGCCGATTGGGATCAGTATTATGGTCATGGTCGTATTAATGCACGCAAAGCCTTAGATTTAGTTGGCGGCCCTAATTATTGCATAAATCGTTGGTCAGCCACAGGCGCAACAACCTATCAAAAATCTTCAATGGGTAGCTATAGCTTTTATACAGTACCTGGTCTAGCAGAAGGTCCATATTTGGCGTATAGATATGAAATTAGGAAAACGGTAACATTTCCTGTAGCATTTAGTAGTGTGCCTACTGTATGGGGCCGTGGTGTGGGCAGCAATGGTTATAATGCTGACTTCGCCAATTATGCTTTGCCCTTTACTGAAGTGGTTCCAGGAACGGTTACGAAAACGGGATGTGTTCTTAGAACTTATATTTATGAAGTATATAATTATGTTCCTCAACGTGTTGGTTGGTTTCCTTATGAAAATCCAGCCAGCGCTGTTTTCCAATATACCGTTTTAGCACCATACACAGCACCTGCGTCAGCGAAGATTTCCGGTTGGTATGAGCCGTATACCGCTACAAAAGCACCCATACAACCCGCTGGGTATATAAATCTTTCATGGAGTTGTGTTTCAGGCACGCTGCCTATAAAATATACTGTACAGGTTAAAGAACCCTATACTACAGGCACATGGACCAACGTTATTTCCAACACCACTATCACGTCCTGTCGTCTTCAGCATGAGCCATACACAGGCGGCAGCGGGTATCGTGTTATTGTTAATGACGGGAAAACAACCCTGACATCCAACGCTGTTGTCATTTATCCACCCAATCCCGGCGATCCCATTGTCTCCTACTCCACCACTGCCGAGGCCACCGCACATTCCAACGGTAAAAAATTAGTTATTGACAACTCCGGCAAACTGCATGTGGTATTTACTTCAAACGATACCGTTTACCACACTACTTCGGTAGACGACGGCGAAACCTGGTCAACCCAGTCGGCCGTAGGCCAAGGCAAGAACCCGGCCATAGAAATGACCTCAAGCTATAAGCCCACAATCTGCTGGTCAAAGGGCAATGAACTGTATAATTCCCAACATAGCGCTGATGTTTGGGGCGCGCCTCAACTTATTTATACGGGGC